>CADEEX010000117.1:0-3792 GCA_902826465.1 uncultured Acidobacteriota bacterium | reverse complement strand
ACTATCCCGCGTCGCGGGTGGTGTCGCTCGGCTATCTCATCACCGACAAGGACGGCCGCATCGTCGACAGCCAGGCGGCCACCGCGCGACTGCCGACGATTATGAGCGGCGTGCCGTCGCCGTTGCAGTTCTCCGGCGGCGCCAGTCTGCCACCTGGCGAGTACCTGCTGAAGATGGCGTTTGCCGAAGGGGATCGCGTCGGTACCGTCGAACATACGATCAACGCCGGCATGGCGACCGCCGGTGCATGGCGTCTCAGCGATCTGATGGTGGGCGGGCCGCTGGTGCTCGGCGAACAATTGCTGCAACCGACGGTGGGCTACACCGTGGTGTTCGGCAGCGTGCATGGCTACGTCGAGGCGTATGGCGCGTCGGCGGGAACACTGACGGCGCATTTCGCGGTGGCGTCGACGCCAACGGGTGCGGCCCTGATCGAGGCCGACGTGCCGGTGTATGCCGCGAGTCCCACGCGCGCGATCTTTTCGCACGCGCTGCTGGTGCGTCAGCTGCCGCCGGGCCGGTACTATCTGCGCAGCGAGTTGTCATCGCCTCAAGGTCGCCTGAAGACCTTGACCGGCGCCTTCGAGGTGGCACCGCCAGCCGTATTGATGACGTCGGCGACGACCGCTGGAGAGACCACAGCGCGGGAGATTTACCTGCCGGTCACGGAGAGCACGCTCAGCGCCCCGTTCGACCCGAGCACGGCGACCCGTCCGGAAACGGTGGCGGTGTTCCGCGCGCGTGTCCCTGGCGAGAAGCAGCCGGCGTTCGATGAGGGGGTGCGATTGCTGGCCGCGAGGCAGTTCGCCTCGGCCGAGGCGAGCTTCAAGACTGCCGTCACCACGGATGCCGAGAGCTCGGCGGTGCTCAGCTACCTGGCCGCGACTTTCGCGGCGTCCGGCCACGACCTCGAGGCCGCAAGTGCCTGGCAGACGGCGCTGACCGATGGGTCAGACCACCCGGAGATCTATGAGTGGCTCGCTGGCGCGTTGATGCGCAATCGCGATCTGGGGACCGCTCGCAGCACGCTCGAGGAAGCGATTGTCAAATGGCCGTCCGACCTCAGGTTCGCCAAGCCAGTCGCGCTCGTCTACGCGACGTTTGGTCAGGGGCGTGAAGCCATCCGCAGCCTGGAGCGCTATCTCGCGCAACATCCAGACGACGTCGAGTCGGCGCGGATGATGGTGGAGTGGATCTATCAACTGCGTTCATCGAACGCCGTGGCCAGGACGGCGGCCGACGATGTCGCGCTCGCGCGCAAGTACGCCGACCTCTATCTGCAGACCGATGGGCCGCAGGCCGCACTCGTCCGGCAGTGGATGGAGTTTCTGGAACGGGCCAGATAGGAGTTCCTGGTTCCACGGTTCCTGGGTTCCTGGGTTCCTGGGTTCCTGGGTTCCTGGTCCGCGGCGCTATCGCAGCTGGCGCGGAACCCTGGAACCCTGGAACCCCGGAACCTGGAACCCCGGAACCTGTTCTTAGCGGTTCCCGTCGACTTCGCCGTCCTTGTCGCGTTTCATGCTGCGGCCGCCACTCCGGCGTGGCCCAGCGCCGGCACCCTTGCGTGCGCCGCCACCACTGCCGCCGCCCTTGCGCGTGCCGCCGCCGCCCGCGGTGCGTGTCCGCGTCGTTGCCGGCTTCTCCGGGCGATCGGCATCGCGCACCGTTGTGCCTCGCGTCTTGCCGCCCTTCTTTGCCTTCGCGCGACCGAGCAGTTCGGCCACAGGGTCAACGACATTGACCTGCGGTTCGTCGATGATGACCTCGCCGTCGATGTCGATGACGATCGGCGCGACGTCCATCGGTGCCTGGTTGCCCGGCTCGATCTCGTTGCCCGGCTCCACGTCGGTCGTGGAGGTCTGGCCGGCTGGTGTGGCCGCGGCTCCGTTGCCGACTTTCAGACCGGAGCCCTGGAACACGCGCAATCCGCCGCGGCGGTCGCGTTCGACGCGCAGCAGACCCTCGCGCTGGCACGCCTTCAGCAGATCCATGAGACCGCCAAAGCCATAGCGCCGTTCGTCGAACTGCGCGGCGCGGAGAATCTGCTTCACGTTGCGCAGATACATCGGCCAGCGCGCGCTGGTGGCGGCGGCGAGCACGCGGCCCACTTCGCGGACGCCATCGGCGTTGTCGCCAAGTCGTGGCAGCGGTTCCGCGGTTGCGTACGGTGCCGGCGCGATGCCATCGGTGCTGATTGCGGGAGCCAGGGTGTCGCCATCGATCACCGGGCTGGCTTCTGCGGCGATCACGGCCTCCGCTTCAGTCGTGGGCCGCGCCACGGGCACCGTGTCGCCGTTGTCGGCGAAGCCGGTGTTCAGTTCGACCATGACGCTGCGTCCGGCGTGCTTCAGCGAGACCAGGCCTGCCTGCGCCAGCTTCTCGGCGAAGTCGAGGAACGACGAGGCGCCGTAGCTGCGCTCCGAGAAGGTGGAGTCGAGCTGCAGCAGCGTGCTCTTGAGCAGGCCGGTCTGTGGTGATACCTCGCGGTCGGCGAGGATCTTGATGGCCCGGCGGACCAGCGCGAACGCCCCGGAGATCGGTGCCGACGCGAGCGGGGCCGAGGGGCGGCCGCCCCGGGGCGCCGACGGCTTGCGCGTCAGGTTCTCGTAGGCGATGAACTCGTGGCAGTTACGCTGCAGGATCACGCTCGTGAACTGGCGTCCGCCGATGACGAACACCTTCTTGTTGTACTGCTTCAGCTTCTCGACCAGCGAAAGGAAGTCGCTGTCGCCGCCGACGATAACGTAGGCGTTGATGTGGGTGTGGGTGAACGCCATCTCAAGCGCGTCGAGCGCGAGGTTGATGTCCGCGCCATTCTTGTCGCCGCCTGGGGTGAGGTTGCGCTGCACGAGGCGGATGGCATGCTGGGTGAGGTGGCGGCTGTATTCGCCGGCGCGCGTCCAGTCGGCGTACGCAATCTTGGTGACGACCTCGCCGCGCTCCTTGAGCGCTTCGAGAATCACGCCGACATCGAAATGCTCGCCGAGCGTCGTGCGCACGCCGATCTCGATGTTGTCGAAGTCGATGAAGACCGCGATGTTGACTCGTTCCTGGTGTGACAAAACAGTTCCTTACGAAAGGGTTGAAGCACTCGGAATAAGCAGCGACTGCTGCGGAGTGAGGAGTCGACGACAGCCGCTGGACCAGCCAGCCTTGTACACGCAGTCGTCGAACCCCCGGGTCCCTTCACCGAGGCCACGACATGGTAACGGCTCACGGCTCAGGACTCAAGACATTAAATGGCAGAAGGCCAGTGAGCCCTCACGCGAAGGGCGCTGGTGCGTCTGGGGTCGGCCACAGAATGCGCGCGAAGCCGCCGCGCTGCAGCAGCTCCCGTCCTCGACCGCCGCGCCCCGTCACTTCGTACTTGCCCGTGCTGATGGTCTGTTCTGCGCCGCGGGTCGTTTCAACGGTCATCAAATCGCGGTCGCCGGTGGAGGCGATGAACCCGAGCACGCGGTCATCGTCCGACAGCTTGATCAGGATGACGCCTTTGCCCGGCCCCGACAGGAAGTTAATCTCGTCGGCCTTGCATAGCAGTCCGCGAGCCTCAGCGGTGGCCGCGATCAGCGTTTCGCTCCCGGTGATGCGGGCGACGCCGACCACTTCAGCGCCTTCGGCCGGCCGCGCGAAGCGTCTGCCGGCGCGCGTGCTGGCGTCGACGAAGCCATCGAGGCCGAACCGGAGCGCGTAGCCGTCGCTTGTCACCGCGATGGCATGCACCGGCGGAATCAGCGGGTCGTCGGGCGCAGCGCCCTTCTTGGCCGCCGGCGGCGAGATGTTGCCCACGAC
>CADEEX010000116.1:6523-11302 GCA_902826465.1 uncultured Acidobacteriota bacterium | reverse complement strand
ATCCCGACCTCAATCGACGCGGTGCTCGAACTGCTGGCTGAGGCCGGCGTGATGCCGGCACGTCCGCGGGCGCTGCTTGCGGCCGCGGCCGACGACCCTCGAGCCACCAAGCTCCTGGTGCTGAAGCGGCTGCTGGAGTTCGTGCTGCACGCAGACGAAGCGGCGTACCTGACGCGCAGTCGCGAGCTCGCGTTCCTCGCCAATACGCTGCTCGCGGGTGCGTCGGTGCAGTCGCGACCGTTCACGTCGCAGGAAGCGTCGGACGCCGCGGCCTGCATCTGCAACCTGGGGCTCGAATGCTGGCCGGCGCGATGGCCAGGTGCGTCCTCGCCGCGGGGCTCATCATCGCGACCACTCGACGCGGGCATGCCCCCAGACGCGTTCCTCATGGACCACACGCTTGTGACGGCGTTCGAAGTGGGATGGTCGGTGCTGCACCACGACGTCGGCCTGTTCGTGGCCGACCAACTGGTGTCGATCTTGGCCGGCCTTCACTGTGTGGACGCCGACATTCGCCGCGATCTCCGAACGCTGCAGCGCACGCTGAAGAAGGAACGCAAGTCCGGAACGCCGTGGCTGGCGCGCGACGCTGCCGAAGTGCTGGCGATGCTGGATACCACCGCCTCGATCAGCGTGATGGGATTGCTGGATGAATGCCCGATCTTCCCCGCGGCGCTCACCGCCATGCTCGAGCGGCGCACGACACGCGTCAGCCCGACCGCGTTCGAGTTCATCTCGACCACTGCCCAGCTCGACGGCATTCATCGGTTCCTGACGTCCCTTCCAGCCGTGCTGTCCTCCTGATTCGCCTGTATTGACGGCATCGTCTCGTCGAAAATACGCTGTGGCGCGCCTGAGCTGAGCGCCATGGCCGCTGGTCGAGCCTGTGAACAGTCGATGAGCGATACGAACCCGGACAAACCAACGCTCCGCGATCAACCGAGGGGCTGGTGGCTCGACTACGCGTTGGCTGTTGCCGCTCTCGCGGTCGCGACGGCCGTCCGCTTCGCACTCGATCTCGGTGATGTCTATCCGTTCGTCACCTACTTCGGTGCGGTGACAGTGGTCGCGTGGTTCGCGAGTACGCCGCCCGCCATCTTCACGCTCGTCCTCGGCAGCGTGCTGGCATTCTTCATGTTCGTTTCGCCTCGAGACGCGTCCGCCCCGACGTACCCGCCGGTCTTGTTGGGGATGGCGTTGTCTGTCGCGGTGTCCGCCATCGTCATCGCGATGAGCCATGCGATGCGGGTGGCCCGAACTCGAGCGGAACGCCTGCTCGCGGATGCCCTCCTCCGCAGAGAATCACTCGCGGCGAGTGAGGCACGGTTCAGGGAACTGGCTGAAGCCATGCCCCAGATTGTCTACGAGAGCGACGCCGAGGGGCGGGTGGTGTTCGCCAACCGCCAGTGGCTCGACTACACGGGCCAGAGCGACGCGCAGACCGCCTCACTCGGTCCGGTGGTCCACCCCGACGACCTTGGCGACATGGTGCGCCTGTGGGAAGCGGCGAAGACAAGCGGAACGCCGTTGCAGGCCGAGTTCCGCCTGCGGCGGGCGGTGGACGGAGAATATCGCTGGTTCTTGACGCGCTCCGTGCCGATCCGCGACGGCCACGACCGCGTCGTGAAGTGGTTCGGCACGTCTACCGACATCCACGATCAGAAACAGGTCGAGCAGCGGCTCGCGGAGAGCGAGGCCCGCTACCGGGCCATCGGCGAGTCCATCGACTTCGGCGTGTGGGTGTGCGATGCCGCGGGCCGCAACACCTACGCGAGCGAGTCGTTCCTGCGTATGGTCGGGATCACCCAGCAGCAGTGTTCAGACTTTGGTTGGGGCGACGTGTTGCACCCTGACGATGCCGCCGCGACGATGGCGGCCTGGAAGGAGTGTGTCCGAACGCAAGGGTCGTGGGACAGGCAGCACCGGTTCCGCGGCGTCGACGGGCAATGGCGTCACCTTCTCGCGAGAGGCGCGCCGCTCAGAGACGCGGCGGGCGAAGTTCTCGGCTGGGCGGGGATCAACCTGGACATCACACGTCTTGTGCACACCGAGCAGGATGTCGTCCGTCTCGCCGCCGAGTCTGACCGGCAGCGGCGACTGTACGAGACCGTGCTCACCAACACGCCCGACTTCGTGTACGTGTTCAGCCTCGACCACCGGGTGCTCTACGCCAACGACGCCCTGATCAAGATGTGGGGGCGCGGCCACGACGGGGCCATTGGCAAGACGTTCCTCGAGATCGGCTACGAGCCGTGGCATGCGGAGATGCACGACCGCGAGATCGATCAGGTGCGGGCCACCCGCCAGCCGATCCGCGGCGAGGTGCCGTTCACGGGCACGCACGGACGGAGGCAGTACGACTACATCTTCGTGCCGGTCATCGGCGCCGACGGCGAGGTCGAGGCGGTCGCCGGTACGACCCGCGACGTCACCGAGCGGAAACAGACGGAGGACCAACTCCGTCGCAACCACGACACGTTCTTCGCGCTCATTCAGAACAACCCGTTCGGTGTGTACGCCGTAGACGCCGACTTCCGCCTGCGACAGGTCAGCCTGGGCGCGCAGAAGGTGTTCGAGACGGTCCGCCCGCTGCTCGGACGAGACTTCGCCGAGGTGCTTCGCATTCTCTGGCCGGAGCCGTTCGCGAGCGAGGCGATTGCCAGGTTCCGGCACACCCTGGACACCGGCGAACCGTACTCCGCGCCCAGTACGCTCGAGCGGCGGGCCGACATCGGAGAGGTAGAGGCGTACGACTGGCGCATCGAGCGAATCAGCTTGCCCGACGGACGATACGGGGTGGTCTGCTACTTCTACGACCTGAGCGAGCGGCAGCGGTGGGAGGCGACCCTACGTGACAGCGAGGAGCGCCTGCGGATGGCCCTGGCCGCCGCGCGGATGGTGGCGTGGGAGTGGACCCCTGCGGACGGCAAGCTCCGCGTGTCCGAGAACGCCGCCGACGTGTTCGGCCTGCCTGCCGGCGTCGGGCTGACCGGCATCGATCAAGGCCTGGCCTTGATGCACCCGGAGGACGTCACTGCGTATCGAGCCACGTTCCAGCGGGCGATTGCCGACCGGACCGGCTACCTCACCCTCTACCGTGTCGTCCGCCCTGACGATGGGCGGACGATCTGGATCGAGGAACGTGGTCACACGGTCTTCGACCAGCCCGGCGGGGGTGTGCGGCTGTACGGCGTGGCGGTGGACGTGACCGCCCGCCACCAGGCCGAGGAGAGGCTGCGGCTCAGTGAGGAGCGATTCCGCACACTCTTCGACACCATCGACGAAGGGTTCTGCGTGATCGAGATGGAGTTCGATGTCTCTGGTCGCCCGATCGACTACCGCGTCGAGGTGATGAATCCGGCGTTCGAGAAGCACACCGGGATGCACGGTCTCGTCGGCCAGTCAGTGCGGCAGGCAATTCCGAACCTCGAAGAGTTCTGGTTCGAAGCCTACGGGCGCGTGGCGTCAACCGGGCAGCCGGCCCGGTTCATCCACGAGGCGCAACCCATGGGGCGCCGGTGGTTCGACGTGTCGGCCGTTCGGCTGGGCGGCCATGGGAGCCACAAGGTCGCCATCCTGTTCAACGACATCACTGATCGCAAGCTGGCTGAAGCCGAGAGGGAGCTGCTCGTCAGCCAGCTCCGTGACCAGGACCGGAGGAAGGACGAGTTCCTGGCGACCCTGGCCCACGAGCTTCGCAATCCGCTGGCCCCGATCCGCGTGGGTCTCGAGCTCATGCGGATGGCTGGGCCCGATGTGACCGTCGAGCGCACCCGGTCGATGATGGAGCGGCAAGTCGGGCAGCTGATCAGGCTCGTTGACGACCTGCTCGACGTGAGCAGGGTGACCAGCGGCAAGCTGCTGCTCCGCAAGGAGCGGGTCGAACTGCGCGCGGTCATCGATGCCGCCGTGGAGACAAGCCGTCCCGCCATCGAGCAGGCGGGCCACCACATCTCCGTCGTCGTGCCGGAAGAACCGATCGTCGTGGACGGCGATCCGATTCGGCTTGCCCAGGTCGTGTCCAACCTGCTCTCGAACTCGGCCCGCTACACCCACCAGGGCGGGCACATCCGGGTGTCGGCCAGCCGGGATGACGCGGTGGCGGTGCTCACGGTGGCTGACGACGGGATCGGCATCCCGACGGCAATGCTCGACGCCGTGTTCGGGATGTTCACCCAGGTCGACCGCACGCTCGAGAAGGCGACGGGCGGCCTTGGGATCGGGCTGTCACTGGTGAAGGGGCTGGTCGAGATGCACGGTGGGACGATCGAGGCGTGCAGCGAGGGCGAAGGGCGAGGCAGTCAATTCGTGGTGCGCCTGCCCGTGGCCCCGCCCATGATTGGCGAGCTGGAACCGACCATCGACCAGGCGATCGGGGTCGGGCCCTCTGGCGTGCGTCGCGTGCTCGTGGTGGACGACAACGTCGACGCGGCCGACTCGCTCGCCGAACTTCTCGAAATGCTCGGGACCGAGGTGCGCGCCGTGTACGACGGGGAGGCGGGCATCGAGGGGGCGAAGATGTTCCGGCCGGACGTCGTGCTGTGCGACATCGGAATGCCGAAGGTGAACGGATACAACGTTGCCCGACGTATCCGGGCCGAAGAGTGGGGCCGGAACGTGGTGCTGGTGGCGTTGACCGGGTGGGGGCAGACAGACGACCGGAAGAAGAGTGCGGATGCCGGGTTCGATCACCACCTGGTCAAGCCGGTGGAAGACACCGCCTTGAGGAGATTGCTCGCCGGGCTGTAGCCTCACCGCACGTTCGCCCTCAGAATCTGC
>CADEEX010000116.1:2330-6423 GCA_902826465.1 uncultured Acidobacteriota bacterium | reverse complement strand
CCAGCGCCAATGAAGAACGAGCCAATCGGCTGCAGGCTCTTTGGGTCGTTCTCGATCTTGTTACACATCGCGCGTGCCGTTGGGGCGAACGATGGTGGTCTGCCAGTCGCCGGTCGGCGTCTGCGTGAAGTGCTTGAACGTGGCCTGCTGTGAATGGACGCTGACGCTGAATGCCAGAGAGCCCACACAGGAGGGCGCGCCAAGATCGACTCTTACGCACGGCCAGGTGCTCTCTGTCAGGCGGCGTGTATGGCGATGAGTTCGCTCGTCGATGACGGCGGTGGCACCGGTTGGCCGCTCAGCTTGAGGTCCTCAATGTGAAGCTCGATGGCTTCACGGATCAAGCGCAGCGTTTCATCGCGAGTATCTGCCGCTGCCACGCAACCCGGAAGGTCGGGGACATACGCTCCAAAGGACGTCGGGCCCTGTTCGAGCACCACTAGATAACGCATCCGCACACCTTCACTGTCACAGATTACCATCGTCACTGTGTCCAGCATGAAGCGAGGCATCAGCGCTCGCGCTCCTGCACCGGCAGATCGCTGACGTCGCTCATGAAGGCGTCGGAAGCGACCGGCGCGGAATCCGGGTAGGCGTTCCAGTCGCGCGGGCGAGGGGAGAGGATGACGTTGTCGCCTTCCTTGCGAATGAACACTTTCATCGGTCGAAAACCTCCCGGACCATTATCACGCCGCGCGACTTCTAAGCCGCGCGAGCACCCTCATCCACGTCTCTGGACACCGCGCCACACCAAGGATCGGCTCTACCGGCAGCAACCATCCGGCATTGCCCTGAGGCGCTGCCGCCAGCACCTGCTCGATAGCGGCGGCTGCAGTTCCGGCACCACCTTGGGCCTCGTGCATCGTCATACACACCGCCTGCGCGATTGCGCGGTCGATGCTCGGCGGACCGCTCGCAGCCGCCACGTTGCCGAGGGCGGCGCGGGCGAACGGATGCTTCGGCACACGCTTTACCGACTCCAGAAACGCCGCGTGCGCACCGTCGCGATCGCCATCCCGGAACCGCGTCGCGCCGATGGCATACCAGGTGTTGGCGGCGCACTCGCGCGCATACAGATGCCCGCTCCCCTCGAGCGCCAGCTCGCGCTTGAACTCGGCCAGCGCCCCGTCCTTGTCGCCGCGCGCCAGCAGCAACAGTCCCCGTAGCCAGTGAATGGCCACCGAGCTGAAGCGCGTGGTTGTGTGAGCCCCGAGTCCCGAGCCCCCAGCCCCGTGTTGATCCAGCCCAGAGCCCCCAGCCCCTGAAGTGAGCTCCCGCTCCGCCTCGCCGAGCGCGCCACGCGCGACAAGCACCGACGCCGCCAGCCAGTGCGCCATCGCCAGACCGGGCAGCAATGTCAGCGTGCGTCTGGCCTCGCGCAGCCGCTCCTCACCCCAGCTCGCCGCCGCCAGCCGCAGGTGATGCCGCCAGTTATCTGGCTCCAATGCAATCGCCTCCCGCGCGGCCGCCAGCCCATCGTCCCGTCGTCCGGCGCGTTCGAGCACGAAGCCGAGCGTGGCCCAGGCTTCGCCGTACGAAGGATCGAGGCGCCTGGCGGTGGTGGCATGTTCGAGCGCACGCTGCAGCGCCGCGATGTCGGGCTCGGCGTCGGTCCGCGTCATCTCGAACTGCAGCGCCAACGCATTCGCCAGACCCACATGTGCCGGCGCACGTCGTGGCATGCGCACGACGACGTCTTCGAACGTTGCGCGCGCCCGGACGATGGCGCCAGATTCCAGTGTTTCGAGCCCGGCCCGCCCTTCAATCCAGGCGCGATGGGCGGCCATCACCGCGTCGAGGTCGTCGTCTTTTTGTTGCGTCTCGCCACGGCGGACTTTCGCGGCGAAGCGGAATCCGCGTCGCGGCACCGTTTCGATCAGCACTTCGCCCGATGGCAATGCCACCGTGCGGCGAATCGCCAGGATCGCCTGGTCCAGGCTGTTGATCGTCACGATGATGCCTGGCCAGCCCAGGTCGGTGAGGATGTTCTTCGACAGCGTTTCACCGGCGCGGGACACGAGTGCAGCGAGCAGAACCAGGTGACGCGCGCCCAGATCGACTTCGACGCCGTCGCGGGTGAGCCGTGGCGGATTCGTGTCGAGACGGTACGACCCGAAGAAATAGACGTCGGCGTTGGTCACGAGCGCTGCACGATACGCGCGAACGAGTGCGCGGGTTGAGGATAGAGCGTCACGCGTCTGTCGGCACGTGTGCGCAGTAATAAAGTGTGAAAGGCGCACTCGGCGGTAGCGCCGCTGTTCGTGGCGACGGCGTTGTAGTCGAAGCGGTCACTGCAGCATTCGGATTACGCGTGTCGGCATTCGAATCGCGCTCGTCGGTGTTCGGATCGCGGCTGTCAGTGCCCAGAACAAGTCCAGCGCCATCAATAAGTAAGCGTGATCGCAAAAGTCGCAGTGCTCGCCCTGGTCACTCGCAGGCCGGTTCTGTCCACTCGCACTCGCGTTCCGGTTGCTCACACCGCCGATCCGTCGGCTCGCAGTCAGGTCCTGCCCGCTCGCACTCGGGATCTGATCGCTCGCACTCGGATCCCGCTCGCTCACACCGCCGCCTCGGGTGCTCGCAGCACCAACTCTGTTTGCGCACTGCGCGCCCGCGTTGCTCGCAGCCGCGCCCGGGTTGCTCACGGCGCCGTTCTGACTGCTGCACGCCGTCCGCCGATTGCCCGCAGCCCCGTTCCGGATGCTCGCAGCGGCGTTCTGATCGGCCGCAACGCTCGCGCTGATCGCTGCCACCGTGTTCGCGACCCAAGAAATTCAGAACTAATTCAGAACTGATTCAAGACTTCGCGTGCTGCTCCTTGCGACTATCTCACGCACAGGGACGCAATTCCGCGGGCCCTGCACAAGGAGTAAGTCAATGGACAAGAGACAGAAGAGTCAGTGGGCAATGCTCGGTCGGGTTCACACGCACGTCAAGGAACACTTGCGGTTCGAGGAAGGAGGTGAAGTAAGCAGGGCGCTGGATATCGTCGGCGACGCGTTGCACGAGATCAACGCGTTCAATGGCGAGAAGCAGACAGCGCGGCGGGTGAGCCGGACCGCCAAGCTGGTGGCCAAGCGTGCGCTGGTGACGCGGTTGACCGCGATTGCCGGCGCCGCCAGGGTGCTGGCGAAGACGGTACCGGACGCCGATGCGAAGTTCCCGCTGCCGGCGGGACGGTCGGATGTGGCGGTGCTGCAGGCCGGGCTGCTGTTTCGCAAGGAGGCGGAGCCGGTGAAAGCCGACTTCGTCCGTTGCGGGCTGCCGCCGACGTTCCTCGATGACCTGCAGCAGGCCATCACCAGCTTCGAGCAGTCGATTGCCGGTCGTGATGCCGGCAAGACCGGTTCGAAGGTGTCGCAGTTCGCCATCAGGGATGCGCTGCGGCGGGGGCTCGATGCGGTGCGTTCGCTCGACGTCCTGGTGAACATCGCGCTTGGGAACAACCCGAAAGCGATGGAAGCCTGGAAGAGCGAGCGTCGGATCGAGGCGAAGCCGAGTGCGGTATCGGCGACGTCGGAGGGTCAGGTGACGCCTGACGCTCCATCGGCGAGCGGGGCCGACGACCCAGCACTGAAAAAAGCGTCGTGAACGGGAAGGGCGCCAGGTAACAACCTGGCGCCCTTTTGTCATTCTTGACAGCCGATGGGCAAGCTCCTAGAGTGGCCGAAATGGAAGTGTATTTCGTCAAAGATGCTGCGTTGCGTCTCCTCGACGAGGATTCCCGATTCCGAGCCGCCGTCGCCGAGGGTATTGCCCAGGCGCAACGAGGAGAGCTGCTTGATGAACGGGAGATGGATGAACGGCTTACCCAGATGTTGAATTCGTAAATGCAGCTTCGCTGGACGCCTGCCGCCGCGGCGGACCTGCGGCAGATCAACGACTACCTGAAAGAGCATCAATTCGAAGCCTCAAGACCGCGCCGCACAGAGGCCACCCCGGCCGCGTCGAAGGCACCCGCGAGGTCCTGAATTGGCCCGCGTGCGGTTGACCGCCGTTGCCGGTGTCGCAAGTTCATGTCCTTCGTTTGTGCCGCGTCCGTGCGCGAGGTGAGACGCGAGCGAGCCTCACAAGCGTGCGAAGCGCCTCGTTC
>CADEEX010000116.1:0-2230 GCA_902826465.1 uncultured Acidobacteriota bacterium | reverse complement strand
GGGATCTCGACCTGGTGCCGTCGGCGCTCGGCGGGTGGGTCAAGCAGGCTCACCTGGAAAGTAGGAACCTAACAGATGGCTACTGGTTCTGATTGGGTTCACATCGGCATCATGGTCCGCGGGGATCTGAGAGCACCCGAGTTGGGCAAAGGCATTCTGAGCGCCTTAATTAGCTGTGTGCCAGAGTGGTCGCCAGAAAAGCACTCCGACCACGAGCCGATCTTGAATGAATTTGATCCGGCGAACATCGATGCGGCGCTGTCGTGTTGGACAAGCAATTTCTTGTGGAAGCGTTCGAAGGGCCGAGTTGAAGGCTCCGCATGGTTCAGTTCGCATCTGCATAGTGCAATCTTTTTGGATATGTCCGTGAGCGTGTTTGATTCTGATCGGCTTGGCAGTCTCGTGCGGGCGCTCGCCGCACTCGTGTTTGTGGAATTGGTATACGTCGATGCGAAGTGCAAAACGATTGACAGTGCCGTGCGGCCCTTTGTTACGAAGAAGTTCTTTGGGCTCAGCACAGTGGTTCTGAGAAATGGGCTCCCAGACCTCCCGTGGGCGATCTGGTTCGGTCCGGCGTATACCGATCTAATTGGACGAACGGTGTTGGCGAGTGCGCCCGCTTACAGGGTCGAGTGTGGAGGTTTGCCGGGCATTCAACTCTCGCAGCGGCCGGAAGATTCGTGCTTGAGAGGTGCCATAGTGCTCGATGCAAAGAACCGTTTGAGGGAGCACATCGGACAAGATGTATTTGCTGGCTCCCCGACGGTCAGAGTGCCAACATTTGGTTTCTGATTTCGCGATAATACGAACAATGACGGCGCCTGAACGTTGAATCGCAAAGCATGATCTGGCTACGATTCGCATCGCGCTTGTATCGCGCAGCCTTTCTCGTCGAGTGTCGAATGCGGGAGCGCAGGTTGCGCTGAGCGGGCATCTGGCGCTTGAGTGCGTCGATTTGGAGTTGCCGGGGAACGCGGGCACCCCGCTACGGTTCGGCCGAAACTACAGCGGCGGAAAGTGGCACTTTGGATTGCTGAATCGATCGATTGGTACCTGCCGTAGACTTCGAAACCAGCGTCGAGCAGCGTGTGGACGATGGCGCGAAAGTCCAGCGTGCCGGCGTACGCGGCGTCCAGACAGCTCTGCGCGGTGTCGGTCAGCGTCTTGTCCGGGTCGCCTTGTTGCGAATCCATTGTTGTGATTCTTCCACTCCGCCGATCTGCGCGATGATGACCAGTCATGGCGTTCTACTTCAGACTGTTCTGGGCACCGGCCATCGCGTCTGCGGTGCTGCTGGCCATGGCGTGGGCCGACGGCGAGTGGTCCACTCGGACCACGGCCACCTTGATCGCCTGGTTCTTCATCGCCTTTGCGCTGCAGTTCTTCGCCACACCGTCCGCCCTCTGGATTGCCGGCCTCGTGCTGCAAACGTCGCTGGCCGTGTTTCTGGCGATCAGGCGGTAAGCTCGCTTCGTGAGTCCCACCATCGTCTTCTGCCTGCTTCTTGCGGTGACTGCAGGCGCGGCGTCGGCCGCCTACTCCAGACGGAGTCTGTGGATTGCCGCCGCTGTCCTCGAGGTTGTAGGCGTGCTGTTACTCGGCTTGCCTGGCGCCGCGTTCCTCGAAACACTCCAGCCGCTCATGGAACGGGCCGGTCGGGGTCCGATCTCGAGTGATGCGGCATGGCCCGCGGCGATCGTGATGAGCGCGGTGTGGCCGGTCGCATTGCTGCCCGCCTATCGAGCGGCCAGAGCGGTGAGTGGGAAATTGCAGCGGGGAGTGGT
Source organism: uncultured Acidobacteriota bacterium (assembly GCA_902826465.1). Taxonomy (GTDB): domain Bacteria; phylum Acidobacteriota; class Vicinamibacteria; order Vicinamibacterales; family CAVVIG01; genus CADEEX01. The sequence goes on along the minus strand of CADEEX010000116.1, from coordinate 446 downwards.
GGCGCTCGCCGTGCTCGCGATCGCGAGCGTTGCGATCGGTGTGCTCGTGTACGGCATGGCCAACTGACGCCGGAACGAGCGAAGGCGAAGCGTTCCCGCTTCGCCTTCACATCGCTTTGCCTTCACATCGACAGTGCTCGCGAGTTACTTCGGGGCGATCGTCGGGTTCACCCAGCCGTTCTTCATGATGCCGTGCGACGGACGGAAGCTGAGATAGTCCACATGATCCGGAATATCGAACCAGCCATGGATGACGCCGGGCGGCACGATCAACACGTCGCCTGGGTTCAACACGACCTTCTTTGAACCAACCGCCACGCCGCCGCCGCAGCCGGGACCGTTCGGGCCACCGTCAGGGTTGTTGGTGCTCCGCCGTCCGTTCACGAGCGTTCCGTCAATGAACGCCGTGCCACTGCCCGCGACAATGTAGTAGCCCTCGGTCTAGA
>CADEEX010000115.1 GCA_902826465.1 uncultured Acidobacteriota bacterium | reverse complement strand
TTCAGGATCTTCACCATCGCCGTCTCAGAATCGACCTCGAGGAGGACGGCATGGACGCCGCTGGCCGTGCTGCCGCGATCTGGGCCGAAGTAAGCGGTGCTCTCGAGTCCAGGTTCAGTCCCGGGCCTGACGGCACCCCGCAGCGGGTTGGCCCTTGCGGCCAGTTCCGAAAGCGCCAGCCCGGCATCCTGCGAACCGCGACGTCGAACGCGACCGTCGGCAAGCTCGAGTTGCTCGGGCGCCGCCTTGAGCAGGCTGGCCGCCAGCGTCAGGATCTTCTCGCGGACCGACAGTGCGGCGGCATGACAGGCGTTGCCCGCGACGACCGCGCCACGGCTCGCAAACGTACCGGTACCCCACTGGAATTCGCGGGTGTCGCCGGTGGTGACGCGAACATCGGCCACCTCGACGCCAAGCACGTCGGCGACGATCTGCGCGAACACCGTGTAGTGACCCTGCCCCTGCGTCCCGACACCGGTGGCGACCCGGATCGTGCCGCTTGGTTCCACAGTGACGCGAGCGCCCTCGTACGGTCCAATGCCGGTGCCTTCCACGTAGCAGGCAATACCGACACCCAGATGCTTGCCTGCGGCGAGCCGTGCGTCGCGGTCGGCCAGAAACTGCTCGTAGCCGATCATCTCGGCCGCCCGTTCGAGCGTCGGCAAATAGTTGCCGCTGTCGTAGATGAGTGGCGCCGAATCCTGGAACATGATCTCGTGGTTGTGCGGGAAACGATCGGGCCCCAGGAGATTGCGTTTCCGAATCTCGACCCGGTCGATCCCCAGTTCGCGAGCCGCGATGTCGAGCAGCCGCTCGCACACGAAGACACCGTGCTGCCGTCCCGCACCACGCACCGGCGTCACAATCGGCTTGTTGGTGAAGACCGCGGTGAACTCGCTGTGGTAGTGCTCGATGTCGTAGGGACCGAGCAGCGTGCACTGGGTGTTGATCGGAATGGTCAGCCCGTACGGGTCGTAGGCGCCGGTGTCGAACAGGAACTGGTCGCGGACGCCGAGGATCCGGCCGTCGCGCGTCAGGGCCATCTCCGAGTCGTGGACCTGGCCGCGCTCCTGCGTCGTCGCGTAGAAGTTCTCCTGTCGATCTTCGGTCCACTTCACCGGGCGATGGAGCTGCATCGAGACCCAGGGGATGAGCAGCTCCTCAGGGTAGAACATCATGATCTTCGGACCGAAGCCGCCGCCGACGAATGGCGCCACCACGCGGACCTGCGATTCCGATAGGCCCAGTCGTGCGGCAAGGCCGTTACGAATTGGGATCGGGGCCTGCGTCGTGTCCCAGATCGTCAGATCTTCTGCCTGCGGATCCCAATGCGCGACCACGGCGCGATTCTCAATCGCCGCCGACGCGCCACGGTCGTAGAGGAAGCGGCGCGACACCACGATATCAGCGCGAGCTCTGGCCGCCTCGTAGTCGCCCTTCTTCTGCACGACGTGGGCCGCAGCATTCGAGTCGAGCTGCTCATGGACTCTTGGCGATCCGTCAGCGAGTGCGGCCTCGAGATCGACGACGCTGTCGATCGGATCGATATCGACCACCACGTCGCGAATCGCGTCTTCCGCGAGGTAGCGGCTCTCCGCCACGATCAGCGCGATCGGCTCGCCGACGTAGCGCACTTTGCCATCGGCCAGCGGCAGGTGCGTGCAGGCGTGAAACACCAGGTCTTTGATCGGCGGCGGTGGCACGAGTAGCGGCGCGGGCGTGGAGTACGCGCCGAGGTCAGACGCGGCGTAGGCCGCGATCACTCCAGGCCGCAACCGTGCGGCGGACAGGTCGACGCTGATGATCCGCCCGTGCGGGTAGTCGCTCCGCACGAACGCCACATGCAGCATCCCCGGCAGCTGTACATCGTCCACGAATCGCGCCCGCCCGGTGAGCAGCCGGGCGTCTTCGTTGCGCAGGACGCGCCCGTGGACTTTAGGCGTCTTTGCAGGCACGGGCGACCGCCTCGACGATGTGCTGATAGCCGGTGCACCGGCAAAGATTCGCAGACAGCGCCTCGCGGATTTCCGGCTCGGTCGGCGCCTTGTGGTCGCGGAGGAACGCCGTGAGTGTCATCAGAAAGCCTGGCGTGCAGAACCCGCATTGCAGAGCGTGTGACTCGCGGAAGGCCGTCTGTAGAGGATTGAGGGAGCCGTCTTGCAGTGCCAGCCCTTCGATCGTCTGGATCTCGTGGCCATCGGCCTGCACCGCAAGCATGATGCAGGCGCGGGCTGGCTGGTCGTCGAACAGGATGGTGCAGGCGCCACACACGCCGTGCTCGCAGCCGACGTGGGTGCCGGTGAGGGTCAGATCCTGACGGATGAAATCGCTGAGCAACAGGCGCGGTTCGACATCGCGCTCGTGGCGGACGCCGTTGACCGTGACTGCGATCTTCACGCCCGACCCTCCTGTGGTTTCTGGCTGAGCATCAAGTAGACCACGAAGCCGACTGCAAAGGTCACAAACCAGGCGTAGGTGTAGAAGGAATCGAACCAGGTCGGGTCTGGCACCTGCCCGCCCGGCGTTACCGCTGCCCGCAGAAAGCCAGGAACCACCGGCATCACGGCGACCGTCGTCGCCGCCATCGCCCGCCAGTTGACGCCATTTCTGTAGCTGTATCGGCCATCGACCTTGAACAGGTCTGCGAGTGTCAGCTGCTGCCGGCGGAGGACCCAATAGTCGGCGATCAAGACGCCGCCAATGGCGCCCATCAGGCTGGAATAGCCAATCAGCCAGGTGAAGATGAACGCGGCGGCATCGGAGTAGAGCTTCCACGGCATCATGAGGATGCCGATGGCCGCCGTGATGAGGCCTCCCGCGACATAGCTGATGCGCTTCGGCGCCAGGCTCGAGAAATCGTTCGCCGGCGACACGACGTTCGCCGCCATGTTGGTCGTGAGCTGCGCGAGCATCACGATGATGGCGCCAAACATGACCACGGGTGCGCTGCCGATGCGCGCGATCAGGTCGACCGGATTCCAGATGGCCTCACCAAAGACCACGACCGTGGCGCTTGTGACCGCGACGCCGATGAACGCGAAGGCGGTCATGGTGGCCGGCAGGCCCAGCGCCTGCCCGAGCGCCTGCGACCGCTGGCTCTGCGCGTAGCGCGTGAAGTCGGGGATGTTGAGACTGAGCGTGGCCCAGTAGCCGACGTTCGCCGTGAGCGCCGAGGGAAACAGCCGCCAGAACGGCGTGTGGCCTGTCTGCAGCCTGCTCGATTCGCTGAGCACGTGCACGAGTCCGCCGCCGCGGCGTGCCGCCCACGCGAGCAGCGCCACGCCGCCAAGCAGCAGCAGCGGGGCAGACCAGCCTTCGAGCTTCTTGATGCCCTCGAGCCCGTGCACGATCAGCCACACCTGCACGGCCCAGAAGATTGCAAACGTCATCCACGTGCCGATCGCCACCGAGCTCCACCCTGGCCAGGCCGCAACCAGGAGCGTGTTGAGAGCCAGGCCGCCAATCCAGGTCTGAATCCCGAACCAGCCACACGCGACCAGTGCACGGAGAATCGCCGGGACCTTCGCGCCCGTCACTCCGTAGCTGGCGCGGCACAAAACCGGAAATGAAATGCCGTACTTGGTGCCGGCATGGGCGTTCAACATCATCGGGATGAGCACAACCACGTTACCCAGCAGGATGGTGAGCATCGCCTGCCACCAGTTCATCCCCTGCGCCATCAGGCCGGAGGCCAGCGTGTAGGTGGTGATGACCACGCTCATGCCGATCCAGAGCGCGGCGATGTGGTAGGTCGACCAGGTACGGCGCGCGAGCGGTGTCGGCGCGAGGTCGTGGTTCCACAGAGGACTGTGGGAGACGTCTTCGATCAGTTCGACGAAGTCTCGCTCGGCCATCAGATGAAGTTCGGGCAGCCGGGGCGACAGCGGCACGGAATGGTGCGCTTGCCGACCGTCATATAGTCAAAGGTCAGTTCTTCGCCGGCTCGGATGTTGCGCGAGGCCCGAATCCAGATCGTCTTGTCGACAATCTCGAACCAGCAGTTCGACGTGCAGGCGTGGTTGATGAAGCGCGCGACGTTACCGTTCACGTAGCCGTCGCGGCTCCAGACCCTGTTCAGCCGAAAGACCCAGATGGCGCCGTCAGCGTTGTATCGTTCTTCGCGTGCTTCGCTGTCGCTGTTCCGAATCAGTTCGCCGGCATAGTCGATGATGCGCCGGTTCTTGGTGATCGGTTCGGCGGCAAACACGCCGAAACCGTGGAGTCGCGACCGCCTACGCGTGATCTTGGGGAGAGGACGCAGCTTCGGCATCGGGAAACAGGCCACAGAGGCTCAGAGGCACAGAGAACACCCACTATATCTCTGTGTCTCTGTGCCTCGGTGGCGTCTCGGTGCCTCGGTGGCGTCTCTGTGCCTCGGTGGCGAGGCGAACTATCTGGGATTGGCGGCGAGGCCGGCTTGCGCGCACTCGTTGACGACCGTCATGTAGCGCTGTACCGCGTCTTCGCCAATCACGTAGGGATTCGGCTGTCCGGCGCGGCGGGCGAGGACCGCTGGCAGCTTGGTCTTCGAACCGTCGAAGTTGGTGTGGTTGGCGATGAGCACGTCGGCGCCGTTCTGCTTCGCAATCTCTCGGAAGCGCGCCGACGACTTCACGTAGCTGTCGAACCAGAAGGCAATCGGCCGCTCCGGTGTCACGTACGCCGCCGCATTTCCCATCCAGTTGAACGCCGTGCCGCCCCAGGCGACGGCCACGTGCGGGGTGCCGCGATCGAGCACCGGAATCACCGTCGAGATGGTGCCGAGCGTGTGGCCTGGCGTGATGTACATCGTGATCGTGGTGTCGCCGAGCGTCAGCTTCTGGCCGTCGGTCGCCACAATGTCGCGGCGGGGCTTGGTGCCGTTACTGCGATCGAGCAAGTCCCAGTCGGCCGCGCCCAGAATGACGCGCGTGCCGTACTTGTCCTGCAGCAGCTTCGCGCCGCCCGAGTGGTCGCCGTGCCCGTGGCTGACGATGGCGTACTTGATCTGCGCCGGGTCGAGCCCGAGCTTCTTCATCCCCTCGACCACTTCGTCCTCGACGGAGTAGTCGAAGATCGTGTCGATGACGATGATGCCGGCGGAGGTGGTGACGGCCCACACCGAGTACTCGGACTGGCCGAGAAAGTAGAGGTTGTCGAACACCTTGACCGGCTCGGCGTGCCAGGTCGAGCGTTCGGGTGGCCCGGACGGTCGGGGTGTGGCCCCGGCCGGCGGCGCAGCGCGCGGTGGCGAGGGTGGCGCGATGGCCGTCGGACAGATCCGATCGAACACGCCGCTGAAGTCGGTCTTCGCCGCTGCCTTGGCGGCGGCGACGTGCGCGGCGGCCGCTGGCGGTGGAGCAGGCGTCTGTCCGAGCGCGCCCTGCGTCAGTGCGAACGCCACGGCAAGCGAGGTGCTGCCGGCGAGTGCAAATCCTTTCATGCGGGTCTCCTCGGCGCGAATCCTACCCTAACTGGTGGTGGAAGCTCGAGATGTGGTGATGTGGTGATGTCACTTCGGTATCTTCAGCAGCACGTAGGTCAGGTGTTGCCCCGGTGGCACCAGAAAGCTGTGCGGAATACCAGCCGGGATGTGCACGAGCGTCCCTGGCGTGAGCGGGTGCCTGTCGCCCCCGGTTAGCCGAGTGCCGACCCATTCGCCCGCATTCGTCCCGCGCCGCCCCTCCATCGTCCCGCCGAGCACGAGCGTGCCTTCGCCGCTCTGTACCATCACGATGGCGATGATCGCGTCGTGCTGCTCCGGATTGCCGTCAGCGTCCCGGTAGAGCATGCGAAAACGATGGTCGCCGTAGTCGGCGAGCGTCTCTCGCGACGAGTGATCCGCGCCGATGTGCTTCGAAAGCGCCGCATCATGTGCGGCCAGTTCGTCCGCCGTCCACAGCTTGAACCCCGGCGGATCCGCCGCTCCAATCGAAGCCGCGAACAGAATGACGCCAATGAACGAGATACCGGTCTTTGTCACGAGTGACGCCTCCATCCCCACATCTCTACATCCAACATCTCTACATCCCCACAATCCCCAGATGATTTCAGTGTGTCATCCCATAGACGAAATAGTTGACTCCGAGTTTGTACGCCTCGTTCGACGAATCGAACGGAAAGAGGCCCTGTCCCGACCACTCCCAGTACTCCGGAATGTCGTTCTCGAAGTTGGCGACCGCCATCAACCGTTTGGTCGGATTATTGTCTTCGAACAGACCGAGATAGACCGGGCGCTGGCCAGACATTGGGTGCACGATGGCGTTGATGTCGTTGATGCGGAAGAACGCGTCGAAGATCCGATGACTGCTGTCGAGCTGAATCCAGCGCGCGTTGGGAATCACGCGCCGCATCTGCTCTTCGAAGTTGGCCCACTGCGATCGCCCGTCGAAGTCTTCGAAGACCGCGAAACCGCCCTTGAGCAGGTAGTCGCGGAACGCCAGCGTCTCGGAGTCGCTGATCGTCCAGAAGCCAGGCTCCCACATGTAGGCGATCGGGTGGTGAAAGAGTTCGGGATCGTCCAGGTGCAGAATCCGGCTGCCGTCGTCGCGCAGGTCCAGCACCGTCAGTTCACGGACGATCTGCGCGAGGTTCTGTTCGGCCCGCGGGTAGTCGTGGTTCCACGCCGAGTTCCAGCCCCCGCCGAACGGGCTGCCCGTTTGCCACGCCAGACGGACGAATGCCACCCGTCCGTCGTACGGCACATCGCTCGCGAAATGCCGAGTCCCGGGCCGGTCGAACTGCGCCGCCGCCGCGGTCGCAGTAATCGCCAGTAGGGCAATGAGCCGAAACATCGCGAGCGCATGCTAACACCCAGAACATCACCAAATCCCGTGGTTTCATCACCCGCCCATCACGACGTGGACCTGGGTCCGGCCGCACAGTGCCCACATGGTGACCGGTGCTCTCCGGCGGGCGGTTTTCTCAATGATGGTCGTCGCCGGTGCCAGTGCGGCGCTCGCGGTTGAAGCGGCTGACCGCCAGCCTGGAAGACTGGGCTCGACGGAGCTTCGCCGCGGTCCGCGCGGCGAAGCCCTGGTCGACGTGTCGATTGCGGGCCACCGGGTCACCGCGATGCTCGACACCGGATCGACGCACACGTCGGTCAGCGCTGACCTCGTCCGGGCGCTGAGCTTGCCGCTCGTCGCCCAGTCGGCAGTGCGGACGTCGATCGGCGAGGTGATGCAGCCGATTGCGCAGGTCGATCGGCTGACGCTGGCTGGCATGTCGGCGACTGGCCTGCTCGCCTCAATCGTTGCCCGAGAGGAGCTCGACCCTGCCGGTCTCATCCAGGCTGTCATCGGACAGGACGTGCTGGCGACGCAGCGCTTCACGCTCGACTACGCCGCCGGTCAGATGTTCTGGAACCACGCCGCCGCGCCTGATGCCTCGTCTTCGTCACTCGAACTCGAGCTCGAATCGGGTCGGTTTGTGGTGACCGTACCGCAGCAACAAGGCCGCCTCCGTTTCGTACCCGACAGCGGCGCCGAGGCACTTGTGCTGTATGGCTCCGCCGAACCGCTGCATGTTCGTTCCGAGGGACTCGAGTCCGTCTGGGTCGACACCATCAGCGGACGCGCCCGGGCGCAATTGGTGGTCGTTCAGCGGCTGCAGGTCGGCGCCGCGGCGTTGACGAACGTAAGAGCCGCGATGCTGCCGTCCCGCCGGGCGGGCGCACCGGCGCTCAATGGACTGCTGCCCCTCTCCCTCTTCAGCCGCGTGACGTTCGACGGCCCGAATCGTCAACTGTTCCTCGAACGCTGACCTCCTGGCGTCCTTGATTGCCGCCCCACGCCAGCGTAGCGTTAGGAACAATGATCCGCTTCGGCGCCTTCGAATTCGATCGCGACGCCTTCCGTCTGCGCCGCGATGGTGTGTCGCTGGCCGTCGAGCCGAAGGCGCTGGCGCTGCTCGACCTGCTCATCGCCCGCGCTCCGCGCCTCGTCGAGAAGAGCGAGATCTTCTCGGTGGTCTGGAAGGACGTGGCGGTCACCGATAACGCGTTGACCAGAGTCGTCGCGCAGTTGCGTAAGACGCTGGACGACGATCCCCGGAGCCCGCGCTTCATCGAAACCGTCGCCACGCGTGGCTATCGGTGGATTGCCACGAGCGAATCGCTTGTGACACCGCCATTGACCGCCAACGTCGAGTTGCCGCCCCCGGCGCCCGCCGGTCGCAGGCCGTGGCTCTCTATGGCGATTGGTGCGGTCCTGGTCGCAACGGCGATCGCATTCACCTATCGAAGCGCGCCGGGATCCGCGACGGACCGCCTGCCCGCCGCAGGCTCCGATGGATTTCCTGATGCGACGACGCTGGCCGCTCTCAGGCCGACGCAGATGACCAGCGGCCGTGGCTACGACGGGTATCTGTCGTTCGCTCCCGACGGTCGGAGCTTTGCGTTCAGTTCGGATCGCACGGGCGCACTCGAGATCTACGTGCAGGGCAGCGCGCCGGGATCGGCCGTGGCGGCGTTGACCACCAATGGACACCAGAACATACAACCCGAGTGGTCGCCCGACGGGCAGTTCATCGCCTTTCACGACATGGCAGACGACGGCATCTGGATCGTGCCATCGCGCGGCGGTGTTGCGCGAAAAGTGTCGGACTACGGCTCGAACCCTGCCTGGTCGCCGGATGGCCGTCAACTCGTCTTCCAGGAGCTGCCAGCGACGCAGGTCAATACGCTGGGCATTCCCGGAGTGCTCGGCACCATCGCCGTCGTCAACGCAAGCGGCGAGCGTCCGCCCGTCAGGATTACAAGGCCAGGCTCGCCGCCGGGACCGCACACCAATCCGACCTGGCTGAACGACGGCCGCATTGTCTTCGCCGCGGGGAAAGAAGGGGACGACAGCATTTCTCTGTGGGCCGTTGATGCGGCTGGGGGCGAGGCGCGCATCTTCGCGGTTCACGAAGGGATGAACTTCGACTACGCGCTCTCTCCCGACGACCGTCGCCTGTTTTTCATTCCGCGCGGCGGCAATGCCATCTGGACGATGCGTGTGACGGCCGAGGGCGGCGCTGAGGCGCGGCCGACCGGTCTGCAGACGGCGGGCGCGTTCATCGGCGGCTTGACGCTCTCCGGCGACGGCCGCCGTATTGGCTGGACGTCGATGGAGATCACCGGCCATGTCTGGGCCCGGACCGAGGGAGGGTCGGCGACCCTGCCGCTCATCGCGCTGACCGCAGGCCGCGGTGTCCGTTACACCAATCCGACGCCATCGACTGATGGTCGTCTCCTGATGACCGGAAATCGCCCCGGTGGGGCGTTCTCGCTCTATATGCTCGATGGCGTTGGCGAGCCACGCCCGCTCACGCCGCATCCGCCAGGACATGGTGGCACGCAGTGGCTGCCAGGGCAGCGTGAAGTGGTGGCGCTCACCGACCACGGGGAAGGCCCGTCAGTCTACGCGCTCGATCCGTCCACGGGCCGTGAACGCCGGCTGTTCGGCACGCACGATATTCCGTGGCCGCTCGGAGAGACCCAGGCGTCGAGCGCCGCGCCGGCCATCAACATCGTGTTCTCGAGCCGGTTCGATCGCGCCGTTCTGGCGATCGTGAAGGACGGCCGATCGAACCTCTGGATGATCGGCCTGCGCGACATGAAGCCTGACGGGTCGATTGTGCAGAAGACGTTCGAAGTCGACGGTGCCAGCTATCCCGCCTGGTCGCCCGACGACAAGTGGATTGCGTATCAGTGTGGCGAGGCGACCAACATGCACGTCTGTGTGATCGACGCCGTGACCGGTGTGCGCACGCGACTCACGCACGAACCGGGACAGAGCTGGGTCGGCGGCTGGGGGGCGGACAACGAGACGATCTTTTACGCCGCCCGCCGAGCCGCCATCTGGAACATTGCCTCGGTGTCGCGTAGCACCGGTACCGTGCGACAGTTGACCACGTTCACCGAAGCCACCAGCTATGTGCGCTATCCAAAATGGGACGAGAAGAACAGACGGGTGCTGTTCGAGCGGTCCGAGGCCGTCGGGAGAACGTGGTCGGCGACGTTGGCAGAGCCATGAATCTGGTGATCGGGTGATTTAGTGATCTAGTGATGTGGTGATGTGGAGATAAGGTGATGTGGCTACTTGATCTCCAGGCGCTGGACGCGCCAGTTCGACGTCTCCGCCGCGTAGACGAGATGTTCCGACGGGCAGGCGAGCTGATGCACGCCTGAGAACTGCTTCAGTTGACGCCCTGACCTTCCGAGCACGCCGAGCACCTTGCCGTCGAGCGACACCTTGAACAGTCGCCCCGGATAGGTGCTTTCGCCGACGAACATCACCTGATTGTTCCCGGGCGTGATGCAGATTGAGTTCGGTGCGCCGATCGACGCCGCCAGTCGTGCGCCGGTAGGCGTGTTGCCGTTGACGGGTTTCGTGCCCGGCGCGGGTGGCACGTCGATGGTGAACATCCGCAGGAACGTTCCGTCCGCGTCGAACACCTGAATGCGACGGTTCGAGCGGTCGCCGATATAGACGTGGTCGTTGCGATCGACCGCGACCGCGTGCGGCAGGTTGAACTGTCCCGGCGCTGAGCCATGTTCGCCCCACGACTTCACCCAGTCGCCGCTCTTGTCGAACTTTGCGACGCGCGCATTCACGTAGCCATCGGTGATGTAGGTGTTGCCGCGCGAGTCCCACGCCACATCGGTCGGCTGACGGAACAACCCGTCCACATGCGGCAATGGCGGCGACGTCTGCTCCCACGGCTTCGTCTCATCGTCTGCGGATTCGCGTCTGCGGCCGTAGACCTCGAGTACGCGGCCGTTCCTGTCGAACTTGACGACCATGTCCGAGCCCTTGTCGACCGCCCAGATGTTGTCGTCACGATCGACACGGACGGTGTGCGCGAATGACCATGCGTACAGACCCTTGCCGATCTCACGGACGAAGCTGCCGCGGGCATCGAACTCGAGCAGTTGCGCGGCTGATGGCGCGTAGGCTGGTCCCTGTGCGCTGTTCGATCGCGTGAAGACGAACACATGTGCCTGCGAATTGACCGCCACGCCTGACACCTCGCCAAAGTTCATCCCGTCGGGGAGCTTGAAGAAGTTGGGCGTGGAATCGAAGGCGAGCTCAGGAACCGACGATTGGGCGAAGAGAACGCGACCTGCCAGGAGGGTGAGTGCGAGGGCAAGGAGCTTCATGGTGGCCTCTCTGAGGAATCTGCTGTCGCATGTTACAGCGCAGCGAGCCGAGCGGCGCGAAGTGCGAGTCCTGTCGCGACCGACGTCAGCTCATGCCCCCCGCTCAGCTGCGCCGTCGGGAACCGTCGCTCGAAGATGCGGCGCACCGCCGGCACGAACGACGATCCGCCGGTCAGGAACACGGTGTCAATCGCCGACGATTCCAGTCCCGTGCGCACG
>CADEEX010000114.1 GCA_902826465.1 uncultured Acidobacteriota bacterium | reverse complement strand
CGAGCACTCGGCTACGCCGTTGAGTGACAAGGGGGGTCCCGTTGGCGATGGGTGGTGGCGGAGGCTCAGGTCACCGCCATACTTCCGGGCATGTGTCCCTCATTCCCGGCACCCGTCTCGTGTGATCGCACGGGCAGCAGTACGACGTCGCCCCCCCGACCGGCGTTTCCTCATCAACACGGAGCCTGCCGGGCGATGCCGCGCCGATCACGCTGATCCAACACCGGAATTCCGAGGCGAAGAGGAGGCCTTCGCCCGACAGATCCGCAGGAACGCCGCGTCATTGTCGGGCCACTCTCCAGAACAGATCGGCGAGCCGGGGAACGACCGCGTCGAGGGAATACGACGCGATCGATCGGCGCGCGTCGTCTCCCATTCGGCGGCGCAGATCCGGGTCGGCCCGGAGTGCGTCGAGCGCCAGGCGCCACTCAGCGTTGGTGCTGGCCAGGAATCCGTTGACGCCGTGGCGGATGATGTCGGGCACGGCGCCGACGGGTGAGCCGACGACGGGCAGGCCCGAGGCCATGTACTGCAGCAGTTTGTACGGACTCTTGGCTTGCTCCCACGGACCGTCCTCAAGCGGCACAATCCCGACGTCGAATTGCGCCACGAGGTCCGCTTCCGTGTGCTCGTCCCAGGGCAGATAGGTCGCCGTGACGCCAGGCAGCGCGATGTCTCCGGCACCGACGACGAGCAGTCGAGCCGCGCCGCTCGAGGTCAGGTCCGCAAGCACCGGAGCGATCGGATGCAAGTAGACGGCGGTGCTCGGCGAGCCGATCCACCCGATCGTGAAGACGCCGGCGCCAGTGTGTGGCCGCGCCGCGTAGCGTGACAGATCGATGGCGGTCGGTAACTGCACGACCTCGACGGCCCCGGCCGCGCACGCCCACGACTCGAGGGGGGCGTTGCCGACCGTCGTGGCGCGGGCGCGACGGACGAGGCCGCTCAACTTGCCACCCAGAAGCCATCGCACCAGGTGCCGCGGATGATTCTGGTAGTGCAGGAAACGGGCGTCGCCGTGGTCCACGATGAACCTGGAGCCGGCGAGCATCGCGGACTCGACGGCGAACGGGACGAAGGGCAGTGCTTCCTTCTCAATCCACACGACGTCATAGCTGCGCGCACGCAGCAGCGTCGCCAGGCGGCGAAGGCCGCGCCCCACCCCGACGGCCAAAGGTGCCGCTCGACCGCTGTCGCGCGCATCGAGGTGCCGATCATCGAACAACGGACGCACGGTGACATCGATGCCGTGGTCCGTGAGGCCCGGCAGGAGATCGAGTAGCCGCAAGCGGCTGGCCGCGCCTTTCCGGCCGTGTCGCGGCAGCACAAGCACGGACAGCCGGTCAGCGGACGCCGACGTCCGGTGTGACCTGTCAGGCATGCGCCGCGCTTGCGACCGACCGGGTCAGCGGCGCGTCCTGCGGGACGTCGAGCATCAGTCGAACGCCGGCGCTCTCACAGATGGGCAGCAGATCCGCGGTTGCCGCAGACGTCGTGTCGATGAGGCCGTAGCAGATGTCACCACCAATGCCGTCGAGCGTTTCGCCTGCCCGCAGCGGACGTTTCGCGAACGCGAACACGTCGGTCTGCCTGCCGTGCACGGGCTCGAGCAGCGCACGGCCGGTCGTGAGGGCCTCGTCGATGGCCGGCAGCGTTTCGAGATGACACAGATGGAACGGTCGCGTGAAGACGTAGTAGGGACCGTCGCCGAGCTTGTAGTACTTCAGCATCTTCCGCTGGTACGGGTCCTCGGAATGTCCGACGACAAACACCCCGCCGTCCGGCTGGGCGCCGAGCACGTAGTCGACGAGCGGGGCGCCGCCATCCCAGAGACGATCGAGATCGAACACCTGAGGCACGTCCTCGGCATGGGCGATTCTGGGACCGAGCATGCCGCGTGTGATGACGCGGGCGCCCGTCGCGTTCGCCACGAGGGCCATTTCAATGGCGAGCTTCGTGCCGTCGGTGTACGAACAACACATGACGGGATCGAGATCGCGCTTGCGCGCTTCATCGACAATCGATGTGGGAGTGGCCCGCCGATCGAGAAATCCCTTGATGTTGCCAAGCATCACCGGCCGGAGGCCCCAGTGCTCGAGGCGTGACGCCAGGCGCATGATCACGCCGTGCTGATCACCATCCACGGACGAGTAGATCACACCGCGGCGGCGGGCGCGTGCGAACAACGCCGGCCCGCGGGCCAGATCGGCCTCGCTGTTCATCATGAAGACGTGGCGGCCGGTATCAATGAAGTGTTCGATCAGCGGCACAGTGCCGGACACCGCCGACGAGGCGTCGATGAGAAAGTGCGCACCGGACGTCATGCGCACGAACTCGTCGCTCGAGCATGTCCAGAGGATGCTCGCATCCTGGTCAGCGCTGGCCACCAGCGTTCGAGCGCGCTCGATGGCGGCGGCTGATGTGTCATACACCGCGAGCACGCGGAAGCGGTCGTTTCGCAGGGCCTGGTGCAGGAGGCCATACCCCATGGCACCCGCGCCGATGAGCGCGAAGGGCGTCTTCGTTGGTCGCATGAGTGGTCTGTGATTATGGACGGAACCGGCGCGCGATTGCTGGCTCCGCCGGCTTCCGTCAAAGAACGCCGCAGGGATGACGGCCGCGTAAGGCAGGGAGACAGGCCGGTGCCGAGCGGCAGGTTCGCACCCTCCGCCGTGTGACGATGCCGTGATGTTCGAAGGAGCATGGCCATCTTGAGGCGAAGCGCCGGCGTTGCTCAGTGCGTCGCTCAGATATCAGGGGTGAACGTACGGAAGATCGGGGTGGAGAGAACAGGTTGTGAAAGGCACGGCCGCGAGCGGGCACAGAAGCGATGGCGTCGCGAGCGGGAGCATGGCGGGCGGAGGGTGACGCATCATCCGGTACGAGGTGATCGATCGCGAGTTCGGGGTGACGCATCACGGGTGGTCGGATCCACGGTCACTGGAAAGAGGTGCGACGTCGCCACGTAAGTCACGACGCTGCAACGAGTAACAGCCGTCGCAAAAGTGGAGGGTCGATCTAAGGCCGCTCACCCCCCTTGCCAGGAGCGCTGCCAGGGCGGCTAAGACACCTCACCCCCCTGGCTAAGAACCTGGCCTGCGCCGCTAAGGAGGCTCGCCGGCCCTGCGATAAGTGCTCGCCCCCGCATCCAGGAATGCGCTCGTCCTGAGACAAGGACGCTCACCCGGTTCGCGTTGAATGCTCGCTGGCCTCGCGAGAAGGGCTCGCGCCCATGGCAAGAACAGTGACGCCCTAGCCAGGACGATTCGCCCCCCACGCCAAGGACTGTTGCCTCCCTTGCCAGGTCGCGATCCGGCCCTGGACTCGCCAGCTCTATAATCACGCGGTGGCCCAACCCGTGTCCGGACCCCAGATGGCGGTGCTCTCCGCCGACATGGCGGCCAACATCGAGCAACGCCAGGTCGACGCGTGGCGGCGACTCTCGCCGGTCGAGCGATTGCGGCTCGTCAGCGACATATCACTCGCCAGGTCTATCCCGACGCCGCACACCTGACAGACCTCCGCGGGGCGCGGTGAGCGACCCCGTCGCGGTGGCGCTCAGCGTGGCGGAGCTCCTCGAAGCGTGCGGACTGCGCTATCTGGTCGGCGGATCGCTGGCCAGCTCGCTGAGCGGGGAGCCGCGATCCACCCTCGACGTCGATATTCGTCGTCGCGATGACGACGATGGACGTGGACCGTGTGGTCGAGGCATTGCGAGGCGAGTTCGACGTCGACGACCGTGCCGTTTCGCGAGCGGTTCGCGAGCGGTCGAGCGTCAACGTCTTCCACCGGGCGAGCGCCATCAAAGTCGACAAGGGAAACGAATTTTCCGACCGTCAGTGGCGCGATGTGCTGGGGATCCTGCTGGTGCAGGGCGACGCGCTGGACCGGACGTATCTCCGAGACCGAGCCGAGCGCCTTGGCGTCTCCGACCTGCTCGCTCGGGCGGAAACCACCGTCGGCCGAGCTTAAGTCCGCAACAGCCTTTTATCGGAGGAGTCTCGTCCGTCGATTCAGCAGGCGGTTCTTGACGACGTGCCAGAGCGCGGGACCGGGCGGTCCATCGACGATCTCCGCCAACAGAAATGTCACGTCGTCGTGTGACAGGCGGCCGCTGTCCGCGTGCGCGTGTAGCGCCGACAACAGGCGACTCGCGAGCGTCTCGCAGCCGTCGCTGTTCAGCAGGGCCGTCACTCCCTCGGTGTCGAACGGCACGTCATTCGGTGTGGTCGTCTCGATCACACCATCGGTCACGAGCAGCAGCCGGTCGCCCGGTTCGACCTTGAACCGGTGTCTCGTATAGACGGGAGACAGGCCGGTGCCGAGCGGCAGGTTCGTGAACTTGGAGGGCTGCGGTGGCGGCGTCGCCATCTGCAGCGTTCCCCAGGTCTTCTCGCGCGACCGATACAGCCAGCCCGGTGGATGGCCCGCGTAGGCGACGGTAAGACGTCGGCTTGGCGAGTAGTACGTTACCAGGACTGCGGTCGTCATCGCGTAGAGCCCCGACGCTTCGAGTCGCCGGTCCATGCGCTCGAGGACCTTGCGTTCGTCGATGGTGTCGACGCTGCGGAGCAAGTGCGCGTGCATCGCCGTGCCCACGGCGGCGATGGTCTCGCCGTGGCCGGCGACATCGGCCAGACAGATTCTGGAGAGGAGTCCAGAGCCACACACCGACAGGTAGTGGATGTCGCCACCGCTGGCGCCGCTGCACGGTCGCGAGTACAGCACCCCTCGCAGTCCCGGAAGTACAACCCGCTCATAGACAGGTGTCGTGCCTCCACGGACTTCTCCGCAGATCAGTCCAGTGGCGAACTCCGGTCCAGAATTCATGACGATACAGGTCCTTTGACGCTGCCATCCTCTCTCTCGGTCCTCCGTCGGCCCGGAAGAGGAGGTCTCGGGAACGACGTCGAATCTCTGCCGGATGGCATCGGGACGCAATCATGAGCGAGCTTCCTCGGTCACCGAGTCAGGGGACATCCCGGGCCGGTACGAGAGACCCGACCCGCGCTGTGCGCACCAGCAGACGACGAATGTCTCCTCGAGGCCGACACCAAGGCCCCGCACAGAGCATAAACACCGTCACCCCGCCCTCTCTCTTCCGAGCGTCGCGCGGCGCTCGCGCCCGCTCGGGCGCGACAGTGTCAGGCGGTGCTGTTTGCCGTTGCGACAGCGCGCGCCACGATCGACTACTTCACCGCCGCGGGTGCACGGCGGGCGATCGGTATCGGGCTGGTTGCCTACGCGCTGGCCTATCCGGCGCTGGCTCTTGCGAGTGGCGATACCTATCCACGGGTACCAACGTTCGGCGTGCCGTGCCCGACGGCCATTTTGACGATTGGACTGCTGGTTTCTGCTCGCGGCGGGCCGCCACTGACACTTTCGATCGTGCCTATCGTCTGGGCGTTCATCGGCGGGTCGGCAGCGCTGTTGTACGGCGTGGTCACCGACTACGTGCTGTTGGCCGCGGGCGTGATGCTGTCCACGGTCCTCGTTTGGAAGCGCCGCTGACGATTCGGCCGGCGGATGTGTTCACGCTCGATCGTTGTCGCCTCCCGTGCCTATCGCCACTCAGAAGCGGAACATCACCCCTGCACCGAAGGTGGATGGGTGAATATTCAGCGTCGCCAGACGCTCACCCTCCGCGGTCAGGTCAGTCGAGAGCTTGTTCCACTTGTAGGTCACTACGCACCGCGAGTGATCGGAGAGCACGAACTCGAGGCCGGCGGTCAACGCAGGACCGACGCTTGTCGACACACCCACCGAGTCGAGCGCGCCGCTCTTCTCCCAGAACAGGCTCAGGTTGGCGCCCGCACCCAGAAACGGCCGGACCGAACCGGTTGAGCGGGGGTGCCACTCTACAAAAGCGTTGAGCGGGAAGAGTTCGAGCGCACCCAGTCTTGACCGGTTCGGCGTGTCGGGTTCGAACTCCACTTCACGCGATTCGAAGGTGCCGGTCAGACGAACGGCGAACCGGGTGGAGAGGTCGCGTTTCAGGCCTGGCTCGAACGCCAGCGCCGTGTAAACCTTGTAGCCCTCAGGATTCGAAGACTCAGACGCTCCCGTCGCAATCGCCGAGGTCTGAAACCACCAGCGAGAGACGACCGATGGCTCCTGAGCCCACGCCAGCGCAGGCCATATCGTCAGCACCAGCACTACAAAAGTTCGACGCAGCGATTTCATCGCATCTTCCTCAACGCGGGTTCCTGCCGTGCGAGCGATTGTGATGCGCAGGATACGGCGAATCGCTGTCGCCCGCGACGAAGAACGGCTCCATCTCCCTGTACTCGAGAATCTTCACCACCGGAGCGGCAGCGCCCGTTCCCTGCGCGAGCGCGAGCCATGCCTGCTCAGACTGCGCGACCATCGCACGCGCCAGATCGTTCTTGTGAATCGAGTGGTAGCGCAACGGCATCGCCCAGTGGAGCAGCGGCATCACCGCACCCAGCGTCGATGGCGTGTTGGAGTTGCCGAGAATCACAGACGGGCGGTAGAGCCCGAGGAAGTCGAACCCGAGCGCTTCGGACATCTTCTCCTTGTCGCCGATGTTGCGGAGGTACTTGGTTGACGACTGCGGATTGGCACCGACCGCGGTCAT
This sequence comes from uncultured Acidobacteriota bacterium, assembly GCA_902826465.1. Classification (GTDB taxonomy): domain Bacteria; phylum Acidobacteriota; class Vicinamibacteria; order Vicinamibacterales; family CAVVIG01; genus CADEEX01. The sequence goes on along the minus strand of CADEEX010000114.1, from coordinate 4,762 downwards.
CATCGCCAGCACATGGGCGCCGCCCGCCTTCGCCGCAGACGCGAAGGCTATCGGGTAGGTGATCTCGACTTTGCGCACTTCCTCGTCCGCCATCTTCGCGCTGCCCTTGCCGACGCCGAACGCCGCGAGGGCAATGTCGACACCCTTCGCGTGCGGTGCGAGTTCCTCCTGCAGCGTGTCCATCTGCACGACCACCTGCTGCACCTTGGGGTGCGCGAACTCCGCAACGCGGCGCCGAGTTACGACGACCACCTTCTTACACAGCGGGCTCTGCACCAGCAGGTGCAGGATACGCCCGCCCACATTGCCAGTGGCGCCGAGCAACATCGCCGTGTAGTCGATCGCGGGCATGGGCGTCAGGAGCCGAGGCGCTTCACGCTATTCAAGCGCGCGCCAGCCGACATAACCAAGAAGGTGGCGCGCCAGCGTCTGCTGATCGTCGACACCAAGGTGCGGGAAGCTGCGGGCCATCGACGCGTCGGCCGCGGCCAGTGCGGCGTCCCCCTGTACAGAATCGTCAACCAGGAGGATGACGCCGAACGCGCGGTCTGCCGCGAACTCCTGCGTGGCCTCCACGTCGCGCCACAACTGCACGCGGTCCGGATACCAGCGGCTCGACGAAGTGAGCAGGTCGTCGCGCCAACGCTCCACGACCACCACGGCGTGCTCGGTGACGAGGCAGGCATCGACGCGCGCGAATCCCTCGAAGAGCCACCACTTGTTGCGTCCGCGCTGCGCGAGTCGGCTCGAGAGCTGCCGCACCCCTTCAGCCGTGGCGGACGCCACGTCGGTGGCGTCGTCAGAGAACAGACGCCGGCGCCAGGCGCGCACCTCGGCGTCCTTGGCCCCGAAGGTGTCGCGGTCGGCCACCGTCATGTGCGCCGGGTGTTCGAGCAGCCAGCGGAGAAATTCGGCAGCCGGCGCCAGTGGACGATCGAACACCCGGCCAGCCCTGGCCGCATGCTCGGTCGGCGCCTCCTTCTCCACGAGATCGCCGATTGCCGGCGGCAGGCTCAACGCGACACCAGGACGAGTTGCGGCGGCCTGCTGCCAGAGACTGGCGAGCCATGGGTTGCCGAACGGGTGCTGGTCGAGGAGGGCGTTGAGGCGCGTCTGGAGTCGGGAAGGCGTGGTGCTGACGTCGGACATTCCGGACATTGTGACAGACAGCGGCCGAGGAGGCCGAGGAATGGCCGGCCGCCCCTAGAGCGGCCGATGCGCCATCTGGTGCGCGAGGTCGCCGCCGAGGCCGGCGAAACCGCTCTGAATCTCTGTAGCGCGCGCGAGCGCCGCGCCAACATGCGGGAGCACGTTCTCGGCGCCGATTTCGTTCATGAACTCCGATCCGCCAATCAGGCGCGACGGCTGATCCCTGGCCCCACAGAGCAGCAGTTGCTTCCCGGCCTTGTGCAGACGTTCTGACAGTTGCTCGAGCGCGTGAAGGCCGGTGGCATCGAGCGCCGTCATGTTACGTAGCCGCAGGATCACGACGTCACCGAGCCGTGTCAGATCTCTCGTCGAGTCGGCGAGCTTCTCCGTGGTGCCGAACAGGAACGGTCCATGGATGCGCAGAATGGTGACGTTCGACGGAATGTCCTTGTCGTGAAGAATGTGCGCCTTGCCGTCCTCGAGATACTCCGGAGTGACCGCTGCCACCGTGGTCGTTTCAGCGATGCGATAGATGTAGAGCAGCGCCGCGAGCGACATGCCGACGCCGACGGCGACGGTGAGGTCGGCGAAGACCGTGAGGGCGAACGTGGTGAACCACACCGCAATGTCTGTGCCCGATAGCCGGAGAATGGTGGCGATCTCGCGCCATTCGCCCATGTTGTAGGCCACCACGGACAGCACGGCTGCGAGCGTGGCCAGCGGCACGAAGCGGGCGAGTGGTGCGGCGAACAGCAGAATCACCAGCAGCGTGAGCGCATGTACCATCCCCGATACCGGCGTCAGGGCGCCGGAGCGGATGTTGGTGGCGGTGCGCGCGATGGCGCCTGTGGCGGGAATGCCGCCGAACAGCGGCGACACGATGTTGGCCACTCCCTGCGCTGCCAGTTCCACGTTCGACTTGTGACGATCGCCGCTCATCCCGTCCGCCACGACCGCAGACAGCAGACTCTCGACGGCCGCCAGCAGGGCGACGGTGAAGGCTGACGGCAGCAGACGCGGAATATCCGCCAGCGGGAACGACGGCCACGCAAACGCCGGAAAGCCCGTCGGAATACCACCGAACTTGCTGCCGATCGTCTCGACCGGAAGACTGAGCGCCACGGTCGCGATCGTGCCCAGGAACAGCGCGACGATCGAGCCGGGCACGCGCGTCGTCAGGCGCGGCCAAACCAGAATCACAAGAAGCGACGTGCTCGCCACTGCCAACGCCGACCCACTGATGGTACCCGCGTAGTGCGCCAGCATCACGGCCCGCGACAGGAACTCGCTCGGCACGGGTGGCGTGGTCAGTCCGAAGAAGTCTTTGATCTGGGTCGATGCAATCAGCAGCGCGATGCCGTTGGTAAAACCGATCGTCACCGGGCGCGGAATGAACTTCACCGCCGTGCCCAGGCCTGTGAGCCCCATGACCAGGAGCATCACGCCCGCCATGATGCTGACCATGGCCAGACCGGCCACCCCGAACTCGAGCACGATGCCGCTGACGATGACCACGAAGGCGCCCGTGGGTCCGCCAATCTGGGTGCGCGACCCACCCAGCGCAGAGATCAGGAAGCCGGCCACCACCGCCGTGTAGATGCCGGCCTGTGGAGACACACCCGAGGCGATCGCGAACGCCATGGCGAGCGGCAAGGCCACCAGGCCCACCGTGACGCCGGCCACGAGATCGTGCGTAAAGTGCCGGGCAGTGTAACCGTGGATGCACTCGACCGAACGAGGCATCCACGCGAGAGCGCGCATCGTTCACGACAAGCATATGCGAACGGCACGCCTCAAGCGGCCGTTCCGCCCCGCGGCTGCGTAAAATAGTCGTTATCCGTGACTCCCACTGTCCCTGACCTCACGCTCTCTGCGCGCGCACTCTTCAATATCGATACCGACCTGCAGGTGCCGGCATTCTCCGCGACCGACGAGCACGTGCCGCCGATCGACCCGGCCTACGTCTTCGAGCGCGACACGACGCTGGCGCTGCTCGCCGGCTTTTTGCACAACCGCCGCGTGCTGGTACAGGGACGCCACGGCACAGGGAAGTCGAGCCACGTCGAGCAGGTGGCCGCGCGCCTCAACTGGCCGTGCGTCCGCGTCAATCTTGATGGCCACGTCACCCGCATGGACCTGGTTGGCAAGGACGCCATCGTGCTCAAGGAAGGCAAGCAGGTGACGGAGTTTCAGCCAGGGATCCTGACCTGGGCACTGCAGCGTCCGTGCGCGCTCGTGTTCGACGAGTACGACGCGGGACGCGCCGATGTGATGTTCGTGATTCAGCGAGTGCTCGAAGTGGAAGGGCGGCTCACGCTGCTCGACCAGAGCCGTGTCATCGAGCCGCACCCGGCGTTTCGACTGTTCGCCACGGCGAACACGGTCGGCCTCGGCGACGCCACGGGGCTGTATCACGGCACGCAGCCGCTCAACCAGGGGCAGATGGATCGCTGGAACATTGTCGTCACACTGAACTATCTGTCGCACGATCAGGAAGTGGCGGTGGTGTTGTCGCGGCGTCCCGAATACCGCACGGCGCCTGGGCGTGAGACCGTCGGCGCCATGGTGGCGCTCGCCAGCCTGACGCGGCGCGGATTTGCCGACGGCGATCTGTCCACCGTGATGTCTCCGCGCACGGTGGTGACGTGGGCCGAGAACGCTACGCTGTTCCACGACGTGGCGCTGGCGTTCCGCCTCACATTCCTGAACCGCTGCGACGAAGACGAGCAGGCGCTGGTCGCCGAGTACTACCAACGATGCCTCGGACAGGAACTGCCGCTCATCGAGACCGGCAGGAAGGGCAGTCCGGTCCGCTAGCGTGAACAGCCGCACTCTTGACGCGGTCGGCGCCTGCACGCGCACACTGGCCGGAGCGTCCGACGTGGACGCGACCATGGCGCTGGCACATGCCGGATCGATCGGGTCGCTGCGCGCCACTGCCGACCGCATCGCGCTTCGTCGTCGCTTTGCCGACGAGATCGTCGAAGCGGCCCATCGGCCGCGCGAACAGGCCACGGCGGCGCTGTACGACGCGCTGTCGCAAGCCCGGCTCGACGCGATCGGCGTCAACTGGCTCACGGGCATCGCCAGCAATCTGCTCGCGCATCCGGGCCGAGACGACGATGGCGTGCGGTGGGTGGCGTTCGAGTGTTTCAGCGGGAGGTCGTCGCCGGTTGAGAAGAGCGCAGGCGCGGCGCAGGCCCGAGCCGCGCTGACGCGTCCGCTTCTCGATCAACTCATCGCGCTGGCGTCGCTTTCAGACGATCAGGCGGCCTTCGCCGCGGCGTCCGCGACGTGGTGCGAACGAGCGACCGGCCAGGTGCCCGCGCCGCAGGGGGGTGAGCCAGACCGCGGCTTCAACATTCCGAACCGGCCCGGCGGCGCCGACATTCGGCGCGGCCGCTACGCCTTGCCCGGACAGAATCGGACCGAGACGAGCCGGCCGGTGCCGCACGACGACAGCGATCAGAGTCAGGGCCAGGCACAGGCCACCACTGACCCGATTCTGGCGCTCGCCGGCTATCGCGTGTACACGACTGCGTACGACCGGATCGTCAACGCTGCCACGCTGGCGACTCGCGACGAACTGGCGGCGCTCCGACTGCAGCTCGAT
>CADEEX010000113.1 GCA_902826465.1 uncultured Acidobacteriota bacterium | reverse complement strand
GTTCCTGAACCCGCTGCCGCAGTCGAACACGATGTCGTAACCGTCGGCGGTTTCGATGCGGACACAGGTCGTCCAGCCGCCGTAGACGCGCGGTTCCGGAATGTCGAACCGCGCCGCATACGCCGTCAGTGTCTTGTGATCGATCGGGCCGCCGAGAATGTCTTCCACCCGGTCGCGGATATGACCGCGGCTGTCGGCATGCCCCGACAGGTCTTCGAACACCAGCTTCAGCAGGTCGAGGTGTTCGAGCTGCCTGAACGCCAGGCGTTCACGGCGGGATGGAAAGACCGAGCCGCTGCCTTGCGTGCCGTACAGGTGAATGCGCAGTCGCTCGATCGCGTGCTCGGACATGCCCGGCATTGTGGCCGGGTTCGTCGCGTATCGGCAAGCGACGCCGCGGCGTACGGCGCGTGGGCTTTCACGCCCGCGCCTGGCCGCGACCCCTGCAGGATTGCACTACAGATCGCCGTTCGGCTCCACCGGCTGCGGCACGCGGTTGTGCACCGGCTGCAACGACTGCAGATAGGCGAACAGCGAGCGGATGTCCTCGTCTTTGAGCGCGGCCACGCTCGCATAGGGCATCGGCGGCAGCAGGAGCCGGCCGGTGCCCTGATGGCGGCCGGTCTTCATCGTGGCCAGGAACATCTCTGCCGTCCATGTGCCGAGGCCGGTCTCCTTGTCCGGCGTCAGGTTGGTGGTGTAACTCACGCCCCACGGTCCGGCCCACGCGGTTCTGGTGACCGACGTCACCGATTGCCAGGGGCCGGGCGGCAGACTGGGCGCCGTCGGCATCACGAGGCCGGCCGGGTGTCCGGTCAATGCGCGCGACATGTCGGGTTCGGGACCGCGCGGACCGTTCTTCCACGGCGTGTGACAGTCGTGGCATCCCATCGTTCGCACCAGCTGTTCGCCCCGGGCCCGTTGCTCGGGCCGCGCCCCCTCGATCGCCGGCGTCGCCTGCAGGCGCCAGCCGATGGCCCCGGGCAGGGCCACCATCAACAGGGCCAGCAGGGTGGTGGTGAATCGATACCGTCGCATGTGTCCGCTCTCCTTCGTGCCACGCACGATGTGATGCACGAAGAGTAGCGAGCGGCGGAATCCCGCGACGCTAAACCTTCCTTACGGCGACCTTTGCGAAACCTTCACCAACCTTAAAAGTTTCCTAACGGCGGCTATACTTGGCCGTTCCTCCATGATTGACGCGCAGCTGGCCAGCTTTCTTCAGGAAGGACTGGGCCTTCAGGTCGGGACACGCGACGCCGCCCTGCGTCCCTCGGGCGGCCGGGCGGTCGCCCTCACCGTCGATCCCGACGGCCGCCACATCGTCGTCTATATCCCGGAGGTGGCGATTGGGCGGCTGCTGCCCGACCTCGAAAGTAACGGCCACGCCGCCGTCAGCATTGGCCGGCCCATGGACGACCGGGCCTGTCAGATCAAGGGCACTGTCGTCGACATTCGGCAGGCCGAAGACCACGAGCGCGCCGTCATCACGACGCAATTCACGAGCTATCTGGGGCAGCTCGAGATGATTGGCATTCCGCGCGCCGTCGCGTCGTGCTGGACCAACTGGCCTGCCCGCGCCGTGCGATTGAAGGTGACGGCGATCTTCGAACAGTCGCCGGGCCCCTCTGCCGGGCACCCGATCGCATGATGGTCCCACTGGCGTCACTCGCCACCTGCTTCCAGGGGCTGCGTCCCGCGCAGCTCTATACCTGCTCGTCCGATGGCATTCCGAATGCGGCATATCTCAGCCACGTCGAATACGTGGACGCCGAGCATGTGGCGCTGTCGTTCCAGTTCTTCAACAAGAGCCGCCGGAACATCGCCGAGAATCCGCACGCGCTCGTCAACATGGTTGACCCCGACACCGGACAAGGCTGGAGCCTGCGGCTCGAGTACGTCCGATCGGAAACCACCGGACCGCTGTTCGAGCGGATGGCGCTGCGCATCGAGACCATCGCGTCCTACTGCAACCTGAAGGGGGTGTTCAAGCTGCGCGCCTCCGACATCTACCGCGTGGTGGACGTGGCCCGCATTCCGGAAGAGAGCGGTTCGCCGACCGCTGGCGTCAGTCAGATGACGACCACGCTCGATCCGGTGTTCACGATGAAGGCGCTGCACGATCTGTCGGCGCGGATCAATCGCGCCGATTCGCTCGAGACGCTGGTCGACTCCATTCTCGCCGGCATTGAGGAGAGCTTCGGCTTCACGCAGTCGATGATTCTGCTGCCGACCGAGCAGGAGGGCGTGCTCGTCACCATCGCGTCGCGCGGTTATCCCGAGAAGGGCGTCGGCGCCGAGCAGCGCTACGGCGAAGGGATGGCCGGCGCCGTGGCCGAGTCGCGCGCACCGATACGCATTTCCGGACTGATGCGCGGCATGTTGTATGCGATGGCCATGTACAAGGCGTCGCTGAACCCCGACCCGCAGCGCGATGCCCGTCGTGTCCCGGTGCCTGGCCTCGCCAATCCCGACAGCCAGCTTGGCGTGCCACTGATTGTGCGCGGCGAACTGGTCGGCGTCCTCGTGATCGAGAGTGAAACGCCGTACCGGTTTCACGAGGAAGACAAGGCCAATATCGAGCTGCTCGGCAGCTACCTGGCAATTGCCATCCAGAACATGCAGTGGCAGGAGCGGTCCGCCGCGAGCGCGCCAGACACGCTGGCACCCGCGCCCGTCGACGTCGCCGTGCCGCTGGCTCAGGCTGTGGGACAGGCCCGCGCCGCGGTCTCGCATCAGGTGACCTACTACGCCTCCGACGAGTGCATTTTGCTCGATGGCGACTACCTGATTCGCGGACTGCCGGCAAAGATTCTGTGGCGGCTCCTGAATATCCGCGACAAGACCGGGCGGGATGAGTTCACCAACCGCGAATTGCGACTCGACAAATCGCTGAATCTTCCCGAGTGGAAGGACAACCTCGAGAGCCGGTTGCTGCTCTTGCGCCGACGCCTCGATGAGAAATGCCCGGAGATCAGGCTCGCGCCACGCAGTCGAGGCCGCTTCGCCCTCGAGGTCCAATGCCTCCTCACTCTCAACGAGCAACTCTGAAGTTGCGTTGGCTTCGTGGCGGTTCGCCGTCATGAGCTGTTCCAACCATCACTGCCATGACTGAGATATCAACGCTCGCCGCGCTCCGCCAGCACCTGCAGTGGGCGATTGAGCTCGAGCACAGCACCCTGCCGCCGTACCTGTGCGCGCTGTATTCGATCAAGCCTGGCAGCAACACTGAGGCGGTGGCCAACATCGCGTCGGTGTTCATCGAAGAGATGCTGCACATGACGCTGGCGGCCAACGTGCTGAACGCGATCGGCGGTCAGCCGGTGCTCGACACGCCGGATTTCATTCCGACGTATCCGTCCTACCTTCCGCACAGCGCCGACCGCTTTCTGGTGCCGCTCGCGAAGTTCTCTCCCGCCACTATCGACACGTTCCTGAAAATCGAGAAGCCGGAAGAGGCCGACGCCGCTCCTGAGGCCGATCGCTTTCACACCATCGGCCAGTTCTATCGCGCGATCGAAGAGGCGTTGACGGCTCTTGCCGCCACGATGGGTGAAACGCAGCTCTTTTCGGGCGACCCGACGCGTCAGATCACGCCGGCCATGTTCGAGTATCACGGCAGTGGCCGGATTGTGCCGGTCTCCGATCTGGCGTCGGCGCTGGCGGCGATCAACGAGATCGAGGATCAGGGTGAAGGGCTGAAGCACCACGAAGTGTGGGACGGCGACCGCGACATGTTCCACCCCGAGCGCGACGAGGTGGCCCACTACTTCCGGTTCGTCGAGATCACGAAGGGGCGGCTGTTTCAGCGCGGCGACACGCCGCAGTCCGGGCCCACCGGCGCGTCGATGCACATCGACTGGAGCGCCGTCTATCCGATGCGCGAGAACCCGCGCATGGCCGACGTGCCCGACGGGAGCGAGGCGCGCCTGAAGATGCACGCCTTCAACGCGCTCTACTCCGACCTGCTGCGCGATCTGCATCGCGCCTTCAACGGCGAACCGGGAACGCTGGTGCGGACACTGGCGGGCATGTGGGATTTGAAGGACGCCGCACGGGCGCTGATGCAGTTGCCGAGCGGCGACGGCGTCACAAACGCGGGGCCCTCGTTCGAGTATGTGCCGCCGCAACCGCAGCGCGCGACGGAGTCGGCCAGCTTCCGCATCACGGTCAGGCCTGATGGTCCCTACGTGGTTGAGGGCGGCGTCCCGCTCACGCGCAAGTCGATCGTCTACTCCGAGCTGCACGAGCCACTGACCTGGCGTAAGGATGAGACGCTACCGGAAGACGACTCGTACCGGTTGTGCCGCTGCGGCCAGTCGTCGCGTAAACCCTATTGCGATGGCACCCATGAGCGGATCGCCTTCGACGGCCGCGAGCACGCGCCGATCAGGCCGAGCGCCGGACGGCAGATGCGCACCGAAGGCGCGCACATCACGCTCACCGACGATCCACGCTTGTGCACGCACGCCGGCTTCTGCGGCAACAAGGTCGAGAGGGTGTGGGACATGATGCCGCGCACCGCCGATACGCGCGTCCGCTTCTCGGTGATCAACATGGTCGAAAAGTGTCCGTCGGGCCGGCTCGGATTCGAGGTCGATGGTGGCGGTCCCATTGAACCCGACCTGCCGCCCGCGATCGCCGTGACGAAGGACGGTCCGTTGTGGGTCACCGGCAACATTCCGGTGACGCTCTCCGATGGACGCACGCTCGAAGTGCGTAACCGGGTCACGCTCTGCCGCTGCGGCCAGTCGTCGCGCAAGCCGCTGTGCGACGGCACGCACACGGTGATCAAGTTCAGGGAAGGGTAGTGCGAGCCGCGGGCGCGCTCTCGCTGCTGCTCGCGACGGCCTGCGCCGGTCAGGCGCCACCGACGCCCGCACCCTCCTGTCGCGCGCCGCTCACCTTTGCCGACGGCAAGACACCGGCGACCATCCGCCATGTGGCCACCACCGGCGACGACGCCCGTGGCGATGGTTCAGCGACGCTGCCGTATCGCTCGATCGCCAGGGCCGCCCGCAGCCTCGCACCAGGCACTGCGATTCAGGTGCACGCCGGCAGCTATGCGGGTGGCATCGCACTGGCGAATCTCCATGGCACGGCCGACGCGCCGATCTGGATAGTGGGTGCACCAGGCGAGGAGCGGCCGATCGTCCAGGGAGGCACTCAGGGCATCTATCTGCAACGGCCTCGATACGTGGTTCTGCGGCACCTCGAGATTGCCGGCACCGCCGACAACGGTATCAATGTGGACGATGGCGACGAGATGGCCAACGAGGACGCGGCCCGCTTCATCGTCTTCGACGATCTCGACATTCACGAGACGGGGCGGCGGCCGTCGGGTGTGCCCGACTGCCTGAAGCTGGCGGGTGTCAACGACTTCGTCATCATGAACAGCCGCTTCGCCGATTGTGGAACAGCGGAACACGGCGCGGTGGGCGTGAACGGCGTCGGCGCGCACCGCGGACACGTGTTCGGCAACCGTTTCCTCGACACCGGCTATGGCGGTGTCCAGTTCAAGGGCGCCAGCGCCGACGTCGAGATTGTCGGCAACGAATTTCAGAACGCCGGCTGGCGTGGCGTGAACATGGGCGGCAGCACGGGCGGTCCGTTCTTTCGTCCACCGGTGTCGGCGTCAGCGACGAACTATGAGGCGGCACGCCTGCACGTGGTCGGAAACAGTTTCGCTGGCGGCGAAACCGCGGCGGCCTTCACGGGCTGCGTCGAGTGTGCATTCACCGGCAACCGCGTGACCAACCCGTCCAGATGGGCGCTGCGCATTCTGCAGGAAACGACGTCGATTGGCGGCGCGTCGTTTGCGCCGGCGTCGCGGGGAACGATTGCTGACAATCTGTTCTACTTCCGTCGCGCCGATCTCAACGCCGGCGAAGACATCAATGTCGGTGCGAACACGGACACGGCCAGCTTTGCCCTCTCGGGCAATGCGTGGGTCGCGCACGACGATCCCGCCGCATCGGCGCCGAGGCTGCCACTGTTTCGCGGGAGTCAGGCGGGAGAGACGTCTGGTGCGGCGGTCGATGTGTCGGCGTTCACGCCGTCCTGTAAAACGTAGTGTCCGCCTTCAGGCGAGATGTACGTAGTGTCCGCCTTCAGGCGGACCACGCGAGTCCGGCTAAAGCCGGACACTACGGGTGCAGGCCGGCTGAAGCCGGACACTACTGGCGTTACGACTGGCGTTACGACGGGCGTTGCGACTGGCGCGACGCCTGCTACGCCGCTGCGGTCTGCGACGTCAGCTCGCCGGTCCACTGCAGCGCGTCGAGATACGCCGACGACAGGTGGGCGTCAGACAGCTTCAGCTTCGCCAGTAGTTCCGCCAGCGTCGTCCACTCACCGCGCTCGCGGGCCACGACCGCATCGAGCAGCAGACGCGGCTCGCTGAGGTCGCCGAGCAGCGCACTGCGAAGCCTGGGGCTCAGCGGCAGCGGCTCAATGGCGCGGTCGATCGGCACTTCCAGAATCGCGTCGAGCGTCGAGCACATGCCGAGCAGGAACAGCTCGCCGGCGGCCTCTTCGCCGTGGCGGGCGCGTCCAAGGGTTTCGCACATGCGCGCGCGAATCAGCGTCGTGGCGATGATCTCGGCCGGGGTGCCGGCGCCGAGGCCGGCCATGGCCCACACGGCCGCCCATTGCCGTACCTGCTGTACGCCGAGCAGCACGAGCGCCTGACGGACGCTGGTGACCGGTTGATCGAGCGCGTAGGCAGCCGAGTTGATCGATCGCAGCACGCGCACCGTGAGCGAGACATCGCGTTTCACCAGATCTTCGAGCGAGGCAATGGTCAGGTCGGGCTGACTGAGGGCGGCGAACAGATTGAGGTAGCTCTGGCGATGGGCCGGGAGCGCCCGCACGCTCTGCGTGGAGGGCCGGCAGAAGTAGTAGCCCTGGAACAGACTGCAACCGGCGCGATGGGCGTCGAGCGCGACGTCGCTGCGTTCGACGCGTTCGGCGATGACGCGGCGGTTCGGTGCGCGCAGATTCCGCACCGCCTGTTTCCACCCTGGTGTGCCGAGCACATCGAGCTTCACGAAGCCAGCGTAGGGCAGCAGCGCCTCTGCGCCGGAGCCGACGACGAAGTCGTCCAGCGCAAAGGTGTAGCCCTGGCGTTGCAGGTCGCGGCACGCTTCCATCAATTCCTGATCGACCGCGACGTCTTCACGCAGTTCGATGACGACGCGCCTGGGCGGCAGCAGGAGGGCCGCGCCGCTCAGCAGCAACGGGCGTGTGAAGTTGACGAAGGCCAGCGTTGCTGGTGCCAATGTGTCGAGTCCGATGCCGAGCAGCGCATCCGTGACCACCCTCGACCCGGCGACATCACCTTCGGTCGTGCAGGCGCTGTCGAGTGCGGCCTCGCGATAGAGCAGTTCGTAGCCGAAGACCTGACGGTTGGCGTCGAGGATGGGCTGTCGCGCGATGTGAATCGAGGCGCGCGTGTCGACCGGGACGGACATGCATTCGAGCAATCGGCCTGCTCGACAGCCCCTTGAGCCGACTGAACGCGGCCCCATGATCGAGGCGACCTTGATGACAGAATGTGTCATGTCGTCCGAGCCGACACCTTCGCCCCTATGGTCGCCCACCGCCGAGGCGTTCGAACGGCTGCTCGCCAGGGTGGCGGGACGCCAGGCGCTCGACATCGGCGCCAACGAGGGCGGGTATGCGGCGCTGTTCCTCGAGAAGGGGGCCACCCGGGTCGTGGCGCTCGAGCCAGGTCCACGCCTTGCCGCCGGACTTCGCCAACGCTTCGCGGATCGGCCAGAGGTGACCGTGAGGCAGGTAGGAATTTCTGATCGGGTCGGCCACCTCAGCGGAGTCAAGTTTCACAACTGTTGGACCCTGGCGCGCCCGGGTGAATTCGACAACCGTCTGCACGCCGTGTCGCCCGGAGCGGAAGACGTCGAAGGGGCGGGTCTCTTCGATGTGGCGCTGACGACGGTGGACGAGATCGTGGAGTCCGCCGGTCTGTCCGACGTCGGGTTCATCAAGATCGACGTTGACGGCTATGAAGCGCGCGTGTTGCGCGGAGCGCGCCAGACCCTCACGCGTCAGCGTCCGCCGATCATGATCGAACTCTCCTACCTGATCCACGATCTCGGCGACTCGGTGCCCGCCTTTATCAACGAGATTTACTCCAGTGGCTACGTGGTGGTGACGATGGCGGGTGAGGTGGCGACTGCCGCGCAGGTGCTGGATGGGTTCCCCTGGCATACCAGCTTCGATGTGCTGATGCTGCCGGCGGAACTCGCCCGCGACAGCGCGTGTCCGGCATTGAAATAGCGTTGGGCTACCGCTGAGGGCCGTACAGCACGCGAATCATTTCCAGCTGTGAATGGACTCCCAGCCGACGGTAGATGTTCTTCAAATGATTGCGCACCGTGTGCGCGCTGATCCCGAGCGCACGGGCGACCGCCGGTACCCGATGGTGTTCGTGCAGCAATCGGGCGACCTCGCGTTCCCGCGGTCGCAACGCCCGTTCCGCGCGAGACGCCACCGGTGCGACGCTCGCGCCCGGCGCAGCGGGGTCCAGACGTGCGGTCGTTCGGCGGCGGTGGCTCTGAGCGAGCGCCAGGCGAACAGTGGTGCGCAACTGGCCGGCATGTACAGGTCGGTGAAGCATGTGGCAGCGGTCGGACAGGGCGTGGATCGGCGAGGTATCGAGGTCGGTGCCGACGAGAATCACCGTGACGTCAGACAGGCGAAGCGCGGATTCGACCATGCGCATTCCCTGGCCACGGCCACCGAAGTCGACGTCGACCACCAGCACGTCAGCCTGGCGTCCGGCCGGCAGGACGCTGTTGATCTCGTCGGGTGCGGCCAGCAGAACCGTTGTGGTGCCGCTGGCTTCGAGGGCCGCCCTCGTCAGCTCACGCGATCCGTCGACGTGGTCCGCCAGAACGACGAACGCGCGCGGTGCGGTGGCCGGTGGCGTCCGTGGCTCGGTCATCATGACCGGCCTGTCCATCTCTCGGACGTCCGGCTGGTCTCGGCGTCAGCCACGGGGAGCGTGATCGTGAATGTGGCGCCACACCCGACCGCAGACGCGACGTCGATGCGGCCACCAGCTTCCTCGACAATCTCGCGCACGGTGCTGAGCCCGAGCCCGGTGCCGTTGGTGGCCGACTTCGTCGTCACGAACGGTTCGAAGATCTGCGACTGCAGGCGCAGCGGAATGCCGACGCCCGTGTCGGTCACTTCGATGACGACCCTGTCCTCGACGTTGCGCGTCGCGATGGTGACCGAACCGGCCTCGCGGATGGCGTCGCGCGCGTTGCCGACCAGGTTCACCAGAATCTGGTCGAGGGCGCCGAACCGGATCTGCACATCGGCCCTGGTCGCCCAGAGACGCGTGTCGAGCCGCACGTGGCGGCCGGCCAGTCGGCGGAGGATCAGCGTCGTCGACTCGATGGCGGCGTTGAGGTTGACTCGCTGCGGCGCGGCGCCACTGGCGCGGCTCACGTCGAGCACCTGGCGGGCGAGCACCTTGGCGAGTTCGCCCGCGCGTTTGATGCCGTCGAGTTCCGGCATCAGCGCCGGCGATTCGTTGGTCTCGAGCACGATGTCGAGATGGAGCAGCATCACCTGCAGCGAGTTGTGGAACTCGTGCACCAGGCTCGTCGCCAGCCGACCCATCGTGGCGATGTGCTGCGCGTGGTGCATCTGGTCTTTGAGCGTCCGCTGCTCGGTGATATCGCGGGAGTTGACGATGCCGACGCGGACCCCATCCGGAGTGAGGACGGCGCTGCCGACCGATTCGAGCACGCGCCAGGTCTCGTTCTTGTGCAGGAAGCGGTATTCGATGAAGGGCGTGGGGCCGTCAACCCGGCGGGCCCGTTCGAACACGTCGCGGACCCGTCCACGGTCGTCCGGGTGAATGAGGTCGAAGGCGTTCCGGCCCACGAGTTCGTGGGGGTGATAGCCCAGCACGCGGAGCGCGGACGGGCTCTGCCAGGTCATGACGCCCCGCTCGTCCAGCATGACGGTCAGGTCGAGCGAGTGCTCGATGAGGGCGGCGTAGAGCGGATGAAGGGTGTTGCTCGTCAAGGGTGTTGCCTCAATAACGGTCGTTCGCATGACGACCCCTACTAAGGCAGTGTTCGTACCACTTCGGCTAACTCAGTTAAGTTGTTGCATCCGTTGTGTTTTGTTGCGATGGTCTGGCGCAGGTGCCCCTGGTGACGAAGTCACATGACGAAATAGCGGCAGTGGCACGTGGCGGTTGACGCCGTCGGCAGGTCAGAACGACGGGCGTCTGATGCCCAGCTTGCGCATCTTGCTCTGGAGGGTCGTGCGCTTGATGCCCAGTCGGGCGGCCGCGCCTTCGGCACCCGCCACCACCCCCTGGGCGTCGCGGAGCGCGCGGACGATCATGTCGCGCTCGGCGTCTCTGAACCGGCCTGGGCTGGCCTCATCGGGCGACCCGATGTCGGTCATCGTCGATGGCGCGAAGGGAGTGACGGCAGGGAAGTCTTCGAATGCCGGAATGTGCAGGACGCCGTCGTTCGACACGATGACCGCCCGCTCAATCACGTTCTCGAGTTCGCGGATGTTACCCGGCCAGTGCCAGTCCTGCAGCATCGTCATGGCCGACAGCGGGATGCTGTCAACGCGGCGCTTGAACTGGGTCGCGAACCGCTGCACGAAGTAGCGGACGAGAGCCGGGATGTCGTCGCGCCGTTCGCGGAGCGGCGGTATCTGTACCGGGAAGACATTGAGGCGATAGAACAGGTCGCTCCTGAACGTGCCGTCGTCGACCATCTGCTGCAGGTCGCGGTTGGTGGCGGCCACGAAGCGGACATCCACCTGCTGGGTGCGGCTGCTGCCCAAGCGCTCGAACTCACGCTCCTGCAGGACGCGCAACAGCTTCGGCTGCACTTCGAGCGGCACATCGCCGATCTCGTCGAGGAACAGCGTGCCGCGGTGGGCCAGCTCCATGCGGCCCATCTTGCTGGTCGTGGCGCCCGTGAACGCGCCCCGTTCGTAGCCGAAGAGTTCACTTTCGAGCAGCGTGGTGGGCAGGGCGGCGGCGTTGACGCGGACGAACGTCCGCTCCTTGCGTGGACTGAGGCGGTGCAGTGCACGCGCCAGCAGTTCCTTGCCAGTGCCGGTTTCGCCGAGGAGCAGCACCGAGGCCGCCGTGGGGGCGACGGTCTCAATCTGCTGCAGGACGCGTCTGATCGCCGCGCTTTCGCCGACGATGTCGGCAAAGTTGTGATCGAGGCGGATCTCTTCTTCGAGATACAGCTTCTCGCGCGACACCTGGTCTTTCAGCGTCCGGATCTCGTGGTAGGCCCTGGCATTCTGGATGGCGATGGCCACATAGGTGGCGAGCTGCTGCATCAACGTCAGGTCGTCGTTCGTGAAGGCGTCGACACGCGTACTG
>CADEEX010000112.1:2140-11432 GCA_902826465.1 uncultured Acidobacteriota bacterium | reverse complement strand
CAAGGCTTCCCGGTCAGCAGCGTCCAGCCAATCACCGGGGTCCAACGGCAATAGTTCCAGCTCCGTGCCTTCGGGCAGAGTCGTCGGTTCGTCGACCACAAGACGGCCTGCGCGCACCCGGGCCTTGATCGTCATGCCGCCCAGCCTAGCACCGGGGTCTTTTCCCGACAAGCAACCGCACGCCGCCAAAGCAACACAGGCCGTAAGCCAGACCGCGACAGGATACGCGCCGGTTGGCCGGTATACTGCGGAGCGATCGGCGCGTCCACACGTCCTATTAGCTCCGGTTCTTTCCGAACTCGCACGGCATTGTTGTCATCGACTTCATTGACCACCGCACACCGCATCGTCATTGCCGGCGGATCTGGATTCCTCGGCCAGAACCTGTCGCGCTACCTCACTGCGCGTGGTTGCCAGGTAGTGGTGCTGTCGCGCAGCAAGCCCGCCGCTCCCGTCCCGTGGACACACGCGGTCTGGGACGCGCGCAGCATCGGCGATTGGGCGCAGCACCTGGATGGCGCCGAGGCGCTGGTGAACCTGGCGGGGCGGTCGGTCGACTGCGTGAAGACGCCGGACCACTGCGACGAGATTCTTCGTTCGCGCGTTGAGTCGACCGAGGTGCTCGGTCGCGCGCTTCAAGATGTCAACCAGCGGCCGCGCGTCTGGGTGCAGATGTCGACCGCGCACATCTACGGCGACTCTGAACTCGTCTGCGATGAAGAGGCGGCGTTCGGTTACGGACTGGCGCCCACGGTGGGACGCGAGTGGGAAGCCGCCCTGGCGCGCGTCGCGCCTCCGGGCATACGACAGGTCGTTCTCCGCACCAGTTTTGTGCTCGGCAAGGATGGCGGTGCGCTCGTCACGTTGGCGAGGCTCGCACGGTTCGGGCTCGGCGGCACTGTGGGCAGCGGCCGGCAAGGCATCAGCTGGATTCACGAACACGACATGAACCGCCTGTTCGAGCGCGCCGTTACAGACGAAGGGATGAACGGAGCGTATCTGGCGACGGCGCCCGCTCCCGTGTCCAACGCCGAGTTCATGCGCGCGTTGCGGAAGGCGGTGGGTGCGCCGTTCGGGTTGCCGGCGGCAAGTTGGATGGTTCGTGCTGCGGCACCGCTACTCCTGCGAACGGATCCCGAGCTCGCGCTCTACGGGCGCTACTGCGTGTCGAGCCGCCTGCGGGAGGAGGGATTCACATTCGAGTTCCCTGAGTTAGAGCCAGCGCTTCGCGACTTGTACCGTTGAGAGACCGGTTGGGGACGTTGCGCAGGTGGGTTGCGTGGGAACGTTCACCGGAGTAGCCTTGTTTCGATGACCACCGTGGCAGAGATCACTGGGGCTGTGAAGCGCCTGCCAAAGAAGGACCTCGCGCGGTTTCGGAAGTGGTTCGCTGATTACGACGCGGCTTTGTGGGATCGCCAGCTGGCGGCCGACGCTGCAGCGGGCAAGCTTGATGCGCTACTCCGCGAGGCGCAGCGCGACCATCGGGCCGATCGAACCAAAGCCGTGTGAAGCACTACACCAATCCCAGATTCTGGCGCTGCTATCAGGGATTGCCTCAAGAAGTCCGCGAGCTCGCGGATCGCAACTACGCACTCCTCAAGTCCAGCCCGACGCATCGCTCGCTTCATTTCAAGAAGATAGGCCCGCTCTGGTCTGTGCGAGTCGGCCTGCACTTTCGCGCGTTGGCGACCGAGGCTGGCGACGACCTCGTCTGGTTCTGGATCGGATCACACGCGGACTACGACGTGCTGGTAGGCCGCAAGGGGTCCACCAAGCCGCTGCTTGCAAGAGGTCGCGTGCGGAAAAAGGTCGGCTCGAGGAGACGTCAATAACCAGAGCTTGAGGCCCACGGCCTTCAAGCTGGAGCGCCCCCATTTCTGTGCAACGCCGTGCAACACCCTCGTGCGATGGAGCCCGACGTGCATTACGCTGCGACCATGGCTGCTCGCCCCACGTGGAAAGGCTTCCTCAAGGTCAGTCTCGTCAACATCCCGGTGAAGGTGTTCTCAGCCACCGAAGCCGGCGCCTCGCTCAGCTTCAACCAGCTACACGGCGAATGTCAGACGCGCATTCAGCAGAAGCGCTGGTGCCCGACATGCGAGCGCGAGGTCCAGTTCAACGAGCTGGTGAAGGGCTACGAGTTCGACCGCGGTCAGTACGTGGTCGTGGATGAAGCCGACTTCGACAAGGTGCACGTCGAATCGACTCACGTGATCAATCTCGAGAAGTTCACCGACGCGTCGGAGATCGACCCGATCTACCTGGAACGTCCTTACTACCTGGCGCCAGACGGGGCCATGGCTGCGGCCGCCTTCGTTGTTATCCGCGACGGCATGAAAGGCAAAGCCGGTATTGGCAAGGTGGCGCTCGGCGGCAAAGAGCAACTGGTCAAGGTGGAAGCCAAGGACCAGGGGTTGGTGATGTACACGCTGCGCCACACCGACGAAGTGCGCGGCATGGACGGCATCGATGAACTCACCAACCTGCCATCGGTCAACGCGTCAGAGGTAAAGCTCGCCCACCAGGTGATCGGCGCGTTTGAGGGCGAAGTGAATCTCACCGACTACCGCGACGAGTACCAGCACGGCCTGCGCGAAGTGATTCAGGCAAAGATCGAAGGGCGAGAGATCGTCACCACCGAAGTGGAAGCGCCGGCCAAGGTCGTGAACCTGATGGAAGCGCTCCGCAGGAGCCTCGACAAAGTAAGCGCGACGAAGGCCGCGCCGGCAAAGGCCGCAGGCTCGAAGCGCACCAAGGCGACGGCAGAAAACGCCCAGCCCAAGAAGGTTGCGCGCCGGAAGAGCGCGTAGCTACTCGACTTTGATCACGCTGATGTGCCCGTCGCTCTCGAGCGAGCACTGACGCACGCGCGTCACGTCGGCCACACCTTGCTGCCGTAGTTGTTCGAGGAGGTCGGCACGCGTGAGCAGCTGCGCGCGAAGGTTCTCGTGCTGGATGCGGCCGTTCTTGATGAGCAGCAGACGTGGCGGATGCATCAACCAATGCATCACCGGATAGCGGAACGACAGCCAGTCGAGCAGCTCATTCCACAGGAAGATTGTTGCGACGAGCAGCGCCCCTTCCGTCAAGGAGCGATACTCGCCCGCCATCCCGTTCTGAGCCGCATCAGCAATCAGCACCACCACGACCAGGTCTGACACACCGAGCGAACCAGCGTCGCGCCGAAACACGCGCAAGCCTGCGAGAATCAGCAGGTACATCAGCGAGCCGCGGATCACGAGCTCGAAGAGGTTGCCTGACGGCACGAACATCGCGTGCCAGTCGATGGGCGGCATGTGAAGGGACGCGCCGAACGCTATTTCCTACCTGAGCTGTCGAGCGGCTCGTTCGGCCCCTGTGACTGATCCGGATGCAGCAGCTTGTCCGCAATCCCTTCAGATTCGGCCTGCGGCTGCGCCCCGCCCTCTTCGTCAAACTTCGACTCCCGCTCGGTCGTTTTATCGGTGGCCCCAGAGGGACCGGCCTTCGGCGTGTCGTGTTCCTTGGTCGTCATCGTTGAACCTCTCATCCGGTGGGCTGCAATCGTCGTTCCGGAGCGATCGCCGGGATGCGCGAGCGGGTTCCTACGAGGTAGGATTTCTGCGTTCCAGTTTCACCCTCACATGGCGCCAGAAGGTGGCGCCACCTCGGGAGCGACGGGTATGTACGACGATTTCCTCACGCAGTATCCGGACTTCGCCAGCACCGCCAGGCTCGATCGTTTGCGCGAATCGGAATTCAGTCGCCTCGACGCCGAAGGCCACGTCTACCTCGACTACACCGGCGGCGGTCTCTACGCCGAGTGCCAGCTTCGGGATCACCTGGCGTTCATCGGCACGCGCGTGCTCGGCAACCCGCACTCGCGGAACCCGACGTCGTGCGCGATGAACGCGCTGGTCGACCGTGCGCGTCACGACGTTCTCCGATTCTTCAATGCCTCGCCAGACGAGTACATGGTGATCTTCACGCCGAATTCGACCGGCGCGCTGAAACTGCTCGGCGAGTCGTATCCGTTCGGTCCTGGCACCCTCTACGCCCTCACGGCCGACAATCACAACTCGGTGAACGGCATTCGAGAGTTCGCCAAGGCCAAGGGTGCCATCGTCAGGTATGTGCCGATCGTCGCTCCTGAATTGAGAGTCCAGGAGGATGCGCTCCGCCGTATCCTTGCGACAGGTCCAGAGGCACCGCACAAACTGTTCGCCTTCCCCGCCCAGTCGAACTTTACCGGCGTGCAGCATCCGCTCGACTGGGTGGCCGATGCCCGGGAGCAGGGGTGGGACGTCCTGCTCGACGCCGCGTCGTTCGCACCCACGAACAGGCTCGACCTGAGTGTGGTGCACCCCGACTTCGTTGACATCTCGTTCTACAAGATCTTCGGCTACCCCACGGGCGTCGGCTGCCTGCTGGCACGCAAAGCGACCATCTCTAAACTGGTACGCCCCTGGTATGCCGGCGGCACGATCACCTTTTCGACCGTGGCAACGCAGGATCACTACTTCACGCCGGGCCCGGCGACGTTCGAAGACGGCACCGTCAACTACCTGGCAATGCCGGCGGTGAGCATGGGCATCGAGTTCATCGAATCGGTCGGCATGGACCTGATTCACACCCGTGTAATGGCGCTCGCAGCATGGGTGCTCGAACATCTGACCTCGTTCCGCCACAGCAACGGCAAGCCGCTGGTCCGCATCTACGGTCCGCCGACGACCGAGCGCCGGGGAGCGACGATTCAGATGAACTTCTTCGACAAAACGGGCGCGCGCATCGACTCGTACATCGCCGAACGGCTCGCCAGCGCCGAACGGATTTCCCTTCGGGCCGGCTGCCACTGCAACCCCGGCGCCCGCGAAGCGGCCCTCGATTTCACCAAGGACGATCTCGAAGCCTGCTTCGCCAACGTCGATTCCATCACCTTCGATCAGTTCCGCCGGCAGATCGTCGGCAAGACCACCGGCGCGCTTCGCATGTCGATCGGTCTGGCCACCAACTTCGCCGACATCGAGAAGTATCTGCAGTTCGCCGCGTCGTTCCTCGACAAGTCGGTGGGCGACCTGCCCCACGGACACGTCTCGGTCGGCTGCGTCGCCGTGGACACCGACACATGGTGAGCGGTGCGACTCCGCTTGCGCTGCCGTCCGGCATGGGCGCGACGCCATCGGTGGCGCTGCTTCGCGCCATCCGTCGCCTGCGCGTGGTGTGCAACGTGCTGTGCGTCGGCGCGCATCCAGACGATGAGAACACCAGCCTTCTGAGCTGGCTGGTGCATCACGAATGCGTCCGCGCCGGCTACTTTTCGTTCACGCGCGGCGAAGGCGGACAGAACCTGATCGGGCCGGAGCGGGCGCCGCTTCTCGGCTTCATCCGCGCCCAGGAATTGCTGGCGGCCCGTCGCATCGACGGCGCTGAACAGTTCTTCGGCAGCCAGATCGACTTCGGCTATTCGAAGTCGCGCGAGGAAACGCTCACCATCTGGAATCGGGAGGAAGCCCTGCGCGAGGCGGTTGCCGTGATCCGCCAGTTCCGTCCCGATGTCGTGATCACCCGCTTCTCTCCGGACGAGACCGGTACCCACGGCCATCACACCACATCGGCGCTGCTTGCCATTGAAGCGTGCACCGCGGCTGCCGACCCCACGCGCTTCCCCGACCTGCTCGATGCCTCCGGTCCCTGGAAAGTCACACGCGTGGTCTGGAACTGGTTCAACCTCGGTGACGGACCCTGGCCGCCACCGGAAGACGACTTCCTGGCCGTTGATGTCGGTAGCTACGACGCTCTGCTCGGCGAGTCGTACCCGGAGATGGCCGGACGCAGCCTGACGATGCACAAGACGCAGGGGTTTGGATCGGCGGGTCCGCGCGGGAGTTCCGTGGAGTACTTCCGCATGCTGGCCGGCGAACCGCTCCGCGCGTCGCTCTTCGATGATGTCGATCGCAGTTGGCAACGCGTGTCTGGAGGCCGAGACCTCGATCGCCTGCTGGACCAGGTGGAACACAGCTATGCGCTCGAGGCTCCGCACGTCAGCGTGCCGGCCCTCCTCGATGCGCTCGGTGCGATGAACTCGCTGGCCGATCATCCGTGGAAGGCCGACAAGCGGCAGGCGTTGTGTGAAACCATCGCCGGCTGCGCGGCCGTCCATGTCACCGCGCACGTCGACGCCGGACAGGTGACGCCACACAGTCGCAGCCGCGTGCTCGTGAGCGCGATACGGCGTTCACCGCTCGAGGCGGTCATCGGTGCGGTCCGGCTGCGCATCGGCGCCAGCCCGCACGGCGCCTTCGCGGAGAAAGTCGCCTTGGTCCACAACGTTCCCCTCGCGATCGAGGGCGTCGTCGACTGGCCCGAGGTGCATGGTGAGGTGGATGTCGCCATCGACCTGGAGCTGACAATTGATGGACGCACGTTCACCATTTCGCGGCCGGTGATTCACTCGTGGATCGATCGGGTCCTCGGGGAGCGCTGGGAGCCGGTGACGATTGTTCCGGCAGTCACGGTCAACCCTGCGCCGTCGGTGCTGATTGCTGCCGATGGCCGAGCGAGAACGCTCAGGGTTCGCGTCAGAGCGTCGCGCGGCGATGGCCA
The DNA here is from genome assembly GCA_902826465.1 of uncultured Acidobacteriota bacterium. Lineage (GTDB taxonomy): Bacteria > Acidobacteriota > Vicinamibacteria > Vicinamibacterales > CAVVIG01 > CADEEX01. Next base: position 4,847 of record CADEEX010000112.1, on the reverse strand, counting down.
CGGTACCGTCCTCGGCGAGGCAACGCCGGGAATTGAGTTGGAGCCTCGTGAACAGACCTTCTCACTGCCAGCCCCAGGCGACGAGCGACTGCTCACCTTCACTGTGCGGGCTGACGCCAGCGGGTCGGTCCGCTTCCTCGTCGATGGCGACGCCGCTCACGAACTGATCAGACTCGACTATCCGCACATCCCACCGATCACCCTCACGCGTCGCGCCGACGTAAAGATCGTGCGTTTCGACCTGGCGAGAGCCGGCGAGCGCATCGGCTACATTGCCGGTGCGGGCGACGAAGTGGCCCAAGCGCTTCGACAGGCCGGCTACTGCGTCACCATGCTGCACGACGATGCGATCGAGAACGGGGCGCTGTCGGAGTTCGACGCAATCGTGACCGGCATCCGTGCCTTCAACACGTCGCGCCATCTGGCGGCGTTGATGCCTCGGCTATTCGCCTACGTCGAAAGCGGCGGCACGCTGGTGGTGCAGTACAACACCAACTCGATGTTCAGCGCGCTGACGACAGCGCTTGGACCGTATCCGTTCACGATTGGCGAAGACCGTGTCTCTGAAGAGAACGCGGAAGTGGCGCTCCGCGATCCAGAGCACCCTGTGTTCACGCGTCCGAACCGGATCACGGCCAGCGATTTTTCCGGCTGGGTGCAGGAACGTGGGCTGTGTTTCGGACGGACCTGGGACGCGCACTATACGTCGCTGCTGTCGATGCACGACAAGGGTGAACCACCGCGCGACGGTGGCCTGCTCGTCACCACGTACGGCACCGGCCGGCTGGTCTACACGGGCCTGGCGTTCTTCAGACAGCTTCCAGCCGGCGTGCCTGGAGCGTTCCGCCTGTTCGCCAACCTGATGGCGCGCTAGCCACATCCGCGCGTCGGGGCCGCTCGGTGAAACACGGCTATCATGGGCGATAAGTGAAGCCGCGCGCCCACTTCGTCGCGTCAGTCGTCTGCGTGTGTCTGTCGGGAGTCACCGGCGCCTGCAGTGCACGACGTGTCGCGACGGCACCAACTCCGTCTGACGCAATGACCGCGGCGCCGGCCACGGAAGCGTCGCCAGCCGCCGAGCCTGTGGTCACACGCACACCGCCGGCGACACCGACGCCTTCAGTGTCGCCAACGCCTTCGGCGGACCTCGCTCCGACACACGACATAGACACCGACGTCTGCGCGATGATCGCAGAGCCGGGCGAGCCGATGACCACGCTCGCGCTCGTCGAGCGGATCGATCCGGCGCATGCACCGCATCCGGCGAACGAAAGCGAGATGCTGCTGTTTCGTCAGCTCTACGAAACGCTGGTGCGGGTCGACTGTGAGGGCCAGGTCCGCCCCGCCCTCGCTGCGTCGTGGCGACTCGACGCCGACCAGCGCACGTGGATTGTCACACTGCGAGACGGCGCCCATTTCACCGACGGCACTGCCGTGACCGCTGCTGCCGTGCGCAAGAGCTGGGCGGGCGACAACGGCGGCGACGATGTGAACCCGCGTGTGCGCCGCCTGATCACCTTGGTGGTGGTGATCGACGACCGCACCCTGGCGATCACGATGCGAAATCCGCGCCCCGGCGATCCGCTGGCGCTGGCACACACCGACCTGGCCATCGCCATGCGCACCGCCGCGTCACCCTGGCCGCTGGGCACTCGCGACGTCGCGTCACCCGTCACGGGTGCGCCGGTGGCCATAGCCGAACAGGTACTCATATTCAATCGCGACGAGCTTCCGGCGGTCCGTGTGCTTGTGGCACCACGCGATCCTCGCGATCTGCTCGGGGCCGGTATCGATCTGCTGCTCACCCGCGACCCGGCCACGCTCGCGTACGCCGCCACGCTGCCGGAGTTTCAGTCGGTGCCATTGGAGTGGCAGCGCACGCAGGTGCTGCTGCAGCCTGAGCGTGCACCCACATCACCAGCGCTGTCAGACGATGACCGGCGGAGGCTGGCGGCTGACGCAATCCAGGGAGAGGCGCGCGGCGCGGAGGGCCCGTTCTGGTGGGACCACGCCCAGGGCTGCGACGGAGCGTCCGCTCGAGTACCGGCGCAGTTTCCACTCACACCGCGCGTGGTCTACGACGGCGGCGACGCCGCGGCACACGACCTGGCGGAACGCCTGGTGGCGGTCACGCGCGCGTCCGGACCCGCTTCCCCTGCGCTCACAGGCGCACTTCTCCCAGACCGCACGCGCAGAGACTACCAGCGCGCGGTGGCCCTGACCGGCACGCCGCTCGTTCAGGCAAGAACGCGCGGCGCTGACGCCGGTTACATCGTGTCCGTCGATCGTCGTCCGCTCGATCCGTGCCGCGAGTTGGCCGTCGTGATCGAGAGCGCACCGTGGCTCGATCGGGAGACGATTATGCCGATCGCCGACACCAGGCTTCACGCGATCGTGCGACGTGGTACGTCAGGCGTAACGAAGGAGTGGGATGGCGGATTGCTGATGTCCGCAGCGCCCAATCACGAGCCGTAATGGGACTGCGTAGTCGCTTCCTGCTCGCCTTTGCCGCTCTCGTGCTCGTACCGATTGCGCTGCTGGCGTTCGGCCTCCGACAGGAGATGACGAGCCGGCTGTCGAAGGAGTACCAGGACCGCGTCGATCAGACCGTGATTGTCATTCGCGAAGATCTGGCGCGCGAGAGCACGGCTGTCGCCGAGCGGCTCGCCTCGCTCGGCGCCGCGCTCGTGAACGACAACCGCTTTCG
>CADEEX010000112.1:0-2040 GCA_902826465.1 uncultured Acidobacteriota bacterium | reverse complement strand
GACGACGCCGTTGGAGTGGTGACCGTGCCGTTGATCCGACCTGGTTCGGCGGCATCCGTCGAGACGCTCGAGGCCAGACTTCAGGTCACGCAGCCGATGTCGGCGCTCCGTGTGCTGCTAAGCAGCGTCGATTCATGGTTTCTGCTCACGGCGGTCGGCACCAGCGTCGCCGCGCTGCTGCTGGCCGTGTGGATGTCGGCGAGACTCACCGGCCGTTTGGCCGCCCTCGCCGATAAGACCGCCGTGCTCGATCTGGATCGCCTCGACATTGAGTTCGATGAAGGTACAGACGAAGTGGGCACGTTGTCCAGGCTCCTCGGCGACATGGCCACGCGCTTGCGCAGCAGCACTGCGCGCATTCGCGACGCCGAACGGCGCGCCACCACCGGCGAGATCGCGCGTCAGGTCAATCACGACATCAAGAACGGGCTCATGCCGCTACGCAACGTGATGCGGCACCTGGCCGAAGTGCAGCGCGACCAGCCGGACGAACTCCGGCAGGTGTTTGCCGAGCGACGGCAGACGCTCGACTCGAGCATCGCCTATCTCGAAACGCTGGCCACCAGCTATCTGCGGCTGTCGCGTCCGCCCGAACGGCGCGCCTGCGATCTGAACGCCATCATTGTGGACGTCGTCGGTCCGGCTAAAGCCGGACACGACGTTCCTGGTCCGGCTAAAGCCGGACACTACGTACCTGGTTCGGCTAAAACCGGACACGACGTGACTGGTGCGGCTGACGCCGGACACCACGAGCGCTACGAGTGCGAGGTTGTCACCAACCTCGCGACCTTCCTGCCTGCGGTGGTCGGCGATCCGGTGTCGTTCCGGCGTATCATCGAAAATCTCACCGCCAACGCCGTGGACAGCCTCGAATCGAAACCAGGCCGCGTCAGCATTTCAACCGAGGTCGTCGCACAGAGCGTCGAACCATCGATCGTACGCGTGACCGTGGCCGACACGGGCCGCGGCATGACGACCGACGAAACCGGCCGCATCTTCAACGACTTTTACACCACGAAGGAAGGCGGCACCGGCCTGGGGCTGTCGATCGTGCGCCGGCTGGTGATGGACCTGAACGGTCGAATCGCCGTTGACAGCGAGCCTGGCCGAGGCACACGCATCGTCATCGACATCCCGGCTGGGCCTCCGGCACGCGCATGACACGGCAGATTCTGGTTGTTGACGACACGGCGGCAATGGCCGAGCAATATGCCTACGACCTGAAACGCGTCGGCGGCTATCAGGCCACCATTGCCAGCGGCGGCAGCGAAGGGCTCGACATCCTTGGGCGCGAACCGATCGACTGCGTCATCCTCGATCTCGAAATGCCAGGGATCGATGGCTTCGAAGTGCTGCGTCGGCTGCAGCAGAGCGGCATCGACATACCGGTGATCGTCTATACCGGCACCGGCAGCTACGAACGCTGCGTGCAGGCGATGCGGCTTGGCGCCTGCGGATTCGTCGACAAGGCGGAACCGATCGAACGCGTCGTTCAGGAGATAGAACACGCGGTGTCGCGCGTGCGCATGGTCAAGGAGCTGCGCCGGCTCGAGTCGCGCGTCTACGACACGTCGCTCATCGGCAACAGCACGCCGATGCAGACCCTGCGCGCCGCAATCGCTCGTGTGGCCGCTATTCCGAGCACCGTACTCATCGTCGGCGAAAGCGGCACCGGCAAGGAGCTGGTGGCGCGCGAGCTGCATCGCCACGGACCAGGCGAGAAGACACCGCTTGTCGCCGTCAACTGTGCAGCGCTGCCAGAGCAACTCGTGGAAAGCGAACTGTTCGGTCACGAGCGTGGCGCCTTTACGGGGGCCGATCGTCTGCGTCGGGGGGCGTTCGAAAACGCCTCGAACGGCACGTTGTTTCTCGACGAGGTTGGCGAGTTGCCGCTGCCCGCCCAGGCAAAGTTGTTGCGCGTGCTCGAGGAGCGGAAGCTGACACGGGTCGGCGGCGAACGCGCGCTGCCGGCGACCGCGCGCGTTGTTGCGCCGACGAACCGAGACCTAGAAAGCGAAGTGGACGCCGGTCGCTTTCGCC
>CADEEX010000111.1 GCA_902826465.1 uncultured Acidobacteriota bacterium | reverse complement strand
TCGGTGGCCCGCACGGGCTTCTTCCCCAACGCGACCATCAACCTCGACCTGTCGCCGTAATACATGGGTGTCGGCTATGTGATCGGGCCACGGATTGCCGGCATCATGTTCGCCGGCGGCGTTCTCAGCTGGCTGGTCTTGTTGCCGTTGCTCTCGTATCTCGGCAACTTCATGCCGAGTCCGCTGCCGCCGGTGCCGGCCAGCGGCCTGCGCATCGATCAGATGAGCGCCCAGCAGATCTGGAGCGGCTACATCCGCTACACCGGAGCGGGCGCGGTGCTTGCCGCCGGCATCATCACACTGATCCGCACCATTCCCACCATCGTGTCGTCGTTCCGCGACAGCATGAAAGACCTCGGATCCGGCGCCTCGGCCAGTTCGAAGATCCGCACGGAACGCGACATCCCGATCTCGGTCGTCGGTATCGGCTCCATTGTGATGGCGCTGGTGCTGGCACTGGCGCCGGGCATGCCGACCCAGGGCAACTTCCTGGTCGCCATTCTCATCATCGTCTTTGGCTTCTTCTTCGTTACCGTGTCGTCGCGCATCACCGGGCTCATTGGCACCTCGTCGAACCCGATCTCCGGCATGACGATCGCGACGCTCATTCTCACGTGCTCGATCTTCGTGGCGCTGGGATGGACCGGCGACGCCTACGGACCGGTGGCCATCTGCGTCGGCGCCATCGTCTGCATTGCGGCGGCGCAGGCCGGCGGCACGTCCCAGGATCTGAAAACGGGCTACATCGTCGGCGCCACGCCCATCTACCAGCAGATTGGCTTGGTGATCGGCGTGCTCACGTCAGCGCTGGTCATCGGTTTCACCACGCTGTATCTGCACGACGTGATGGGCATCGGTTCAACCTCGCTGCCCGCGCCGCAGGCGACGCTGATGGCGACGATCATCAAGGGACTTCTCAGCCAGAACCTGCCCTGGGGGCTGGTGCTCGTCGGGGTGTTCATCTCGGTCACGCTCGAGCTGTGCGGCATCCGGTCGCTCTCGTTCGCCGTCGGGTCGTATCTGCCGATTGCGACAACGGCGCCAATTTTCGCCGGCGGCCTGGTGCGCGCCTACGTCGAGCACAGGACGAAATCGTCTGAGGAGTCGGAAGTCGGTGCCGGCACCCTGTTCAGTTCGGGGCTGATTGCCGGCGGATCACTCGCCGGCATCTTCTACGCATTCCTGTTCGGGCGGAACATCATCGGTGAGGCCGATGGCGACGTCACGGGACTCATTCCATTCCTGCATGAAGGCACGGTCGGCAACGTCGCCGGCCTGCTGTTGTTCCTGGCGCTGGCCACCGTGCTGGCGCGCGCCGCGCAGAAGAAGATCTCGTAACCACGCGATTCTGTCCGGATCCCGTAAGATCGGGCACGTCATGACCAAGCGGCTATTCGCGCTTCTGGTGCTCGTTGCGGCGACGGTGGCGGCGCAACCGAATACGCGCCGCGCGACCAACCTGGCCGCTCTGCTCGCGCACCCCACGTTTTACCATCAGCGCCCGATCATGCTGATCGGCACCGTCGCGCTGCAGGACACCGGCGAATTTCGCATCAACGGCGATGGACTGGGCGTGAAGCTCATTTCGCAGGGCGCGACGCCGGAAGGCCTCGCTGAAGTGCGCGGTGAGTACATGGACCTCGGCCGAATCAACGCCGACGACCCGCGTCTCAGACAGTTCGATCTGAAGCGGCTATTCAACATCGATCCGGAAGGACCGTGGCCGCAGGCCGGTCAGGTCACCGCGATTGTTGCGTCGAGCGTCACCGCCGCAGAGCCACCGGCCGCTCCGTCAATTCGCAACATTGTGCTCTACCCCTCACGGTATCTCGACCAGCCCGTGACACTTGTCGGTCAGTTCGCCGGTCGCAATCTGCTCGGCGACCTTGCCGACGCGCCGGCGCGCAGCCGCTACGACTTCGTGCTGCGCTCGGCGGACGCGGCGATCTGGGTGGCCAATATCAGGCCGCGCGGCCGCGACTTCGAGCTGTCGCTCGATCAGCGCATCGACACCGGGCGGTGGGTCGAGGTGTCGGGCACCGTGCAACAAGGCCGCGGCCTGCAGTGGCTCGACGCCACGGCGGGCAGCCTGCGCCTGACGCAGGCGCCGAAGGAAACGCCGCAGGAGACGCAGATTCAAGTGCCAGCCGCGCCTGCGCCAGAGGTGGTGTTCAGCGCGCCAACGGCGGATGAGACCGACGTCGCCATCTCCACGTCGGTCCGGGTGCAGTTTTCGCGCGACATCGATCCGTCAACGTTCCGCACGCACGTGACCGTGAAGTACGTGCCGGCACCAGGAGCGCAGACCGACACCCCGATGCCGGCCTTCACCACGCAGTACCTGCCGGGTACGCGAGTGCTCGAGATCAAGTTCAGTGAGCCGCTCGAACGCTTCAGAACCGTTGTCGTTCAACTCCCTGACTCTATTCTTGGCACCGACAAGCAGCCGCTCAACGCCTGGGAACTGAAGTTCGACACCGGGGCGAACTGAACCGAAGAGGTTCCATGGTTCCGCGGTTCCATGGTTCCGGGTTCCGGGTTCCATGGTTCCGGGTTCCGGGTTCCGGGTTCCATGGTTTCCGGGTTCCACCCACTGACTACGGCACAACCCGCAATGCCGTGAGTGACTTGCCGCCGGGGCCGTCGAGTTCGATGAGATAGTCGCCGGCCGCAAGCGGTGCGAGCACCAGCCGCACCGACGTCCACGCGGTCGATTGGATGTCGACCCTCCGATCGATGCTGAGCGGAATGTTCATGGGAGCGCCGCTCCGATCGAGGAGTCTGGCCATCGTCGTTCCTTCCGCCGATTCGCTGCGCTCGATGACGATCTGCTCGTTGCGCCTGAACCGAAGATCGACAGCTGGCGAATCGCGATTGGCGGTTGCTGGACCGCGGCGTTGGATCAGTTCACTGGACGGTTGACCTGAAGCAGGCAGCTGCACGGTCAGCGTGTCGGTGACTGGCGAACCGCCCTGCGCGGGGACCAGCCGAACTCTGACGGTGGCCGAGGTCGCCGCGGCATCAGCGACATCGGCGACCATGCGGAACGATCGCTGGCCGGCCGCCACCGGCCCGCGCACGGTCGACGAGCCGCCGGCGACCGCCACCGTCACTTCAACGCTGCCTCCGCCTCGCCATTCGGTCGCGGCGCCGATTTCGCCAGACACCGCAGAAGGGCGCCTGCGGAGTCGATTGGGCAGCGACGATCACGGTCGCCGTGCACGCGACAACAACGATGCCACACCATTGGCGACGGGACGCAATCACGTCCAACTCCTTGCAGGCTTGGCGCGCTCAGTCTACTCGCGGATCTCGGTCAGCAGGCGTTCTATTTCCGTGCGCACCTGCTCGATGAGCGCGTTGCGTTCATCGGGCTTCACGTGTGCGGTTTCGATCGGTGTGCCGACGTTGATGTGAATCGTGACGGGGCGGACGATCGGGCTCCCCTTCTTCATCGCTTCCTTGCCACCGCGGATCGCCACCGGAACAATGGGCGCGCCGGCTTTGACCGCCATGATGAAGCCGCCCTTCTTGAACGGCAGGAGGTCATCGGTCTTGCTGCGCGTGCCTTCGGGAAAGATCAGGAACGAGTGGCCCGCGCGAATGGAGGCGGCGCCCGCTTCAATCGATCGCATCGACGATTCCTTGTTGCGGCGATCGATCGGGATGAACCCGCCCATCCGGAAGGCGCGGGCCAGCACTGGAATCTGGTCGATCTCGTGCTTGTAGAGAATGTGGGTGCGCGGATGCAGCGCCTTGAACAGCAGCGGCGGGTCGATATTGCTCTGATGATTCGAGCAGAACACCGCGGCCCGGTTGGCCGGCAGATTCTCCCGACCGCGGACGCGGTACGAGATGCCGCTCAGCACGAGGCCAATCCTGACGCCCCAGTGCCCGAGCACGTAGAGCAGATCGGTCCATCCGAACAGGATAGCCAGCAGCATCGCTGGCGGACCGACGATCAGCACATACAGGGAGACGACGACATACGTCGCCACGGAGCGGATGGCGGCGATAAACACGAATCGCGATGATATGCGAAAAAGGCCCGCGGGCGGTGACGCCAGCGGGCCTTTGAGGTGAACGAGAGTCTTGAGCGCTACGACGCGCGAGCGGAGCGGCGGCTACCTGCCGCGGAGACCACCGCAGCGGCTGCGGCGCGTGGCGCCTTCGCGGCCGGCACCGGAGCCGGAGCCGCCTTCGCGACCACCACCGGCGCCACCTTGGCAACGGCGACCTTGGCAACGGCGCGAGCCGCGACGCGGGCCTTGGTCGAGAAGCAGCGTTCGAGCGCGCCATCGACGCGGCCTTCAATCGCGACCGCGGTTTCGCGCATCACTTCGGACACTTCAGAAATGATGAGGAACTTCGCGCGATCGAGCATGCGCTTCTCGCGGAACGACAGGCTCTTCGACTTGGCCAGGAACGTCAGGCTCTTGAGCACGTCGGCGACGTCGTAGATGGAGCCGCTACGCATCTTGTCCGAATTGTCCTTGAAGCGGCCTTTCCAGTTCTGGTGATTGTCGATCTTGCCGTCGCCGAGGAGATTGAAGAGGCGCTCGACTTCTTCGTCGCTGATGGCGCGACGCAGGCCGACGCCGTCAACGTTGCTCACAGGAACAAGGACCATCGTTTCGTTTGCGACGATCCGGAGATGGTAGAAACCGCACGTCGTGCCGAGGATCGTTTTCACTTCGATACGCTGAACGATGCCAAGACCATGATTCGGGTAAATGACCTTGTCGCCGACTTCAAATGTCACGATTCCCCCTGTAAGGCAGCGCAGATAGTAGGTCAGACTTGACCAAGCAGTCCGTTCAGTATAGCGCACTTTCCGAGGGGTTTACGGCCAGAAATGGCCAAAAATAAGGCTTTTCTGGCACTTTCGGCTGTTGGACTGGCAAGGCCGAGGCGGTGGCTGGCGCCAATCGCGCACCGCTGCACAGGATGGCGAGCGGCAAAAAATGGTGCCGGAGGTCGGAATCGAACCGACACGTCCTTGCGGACACGGGATTTTGAGTCCCGCGCGTCTGCCAGTTTCACCACTCCGGCACGTTGGAAGGGCGCTTCAGTATAGCGCGAGCCCCGGGACGACGCGACGCCCCTACCTTTCGATGTGTAAAGAGCCATGCAACGGCGCTCCGCTGCGCGCAAGGCCGGAAGTCGTTCATCCACTAAGAAATAAAGCCCGGACCACGCCGGCCGACAGGTAAGGCAGCGGGGCTGTCCCGCCTGTCATCACATGTCGTTTCCTGGCACCCCTCAAGGCGGACTCGTCAAGCAGTCGGAGGTATTGGCCGGACTGTCGTACGCCCTCGACCTCACCGAGGGGCAGCGCGCCGGCCATTCTGTTCGTTCGTGCCTCATCGGCATGAAGCTCGGCGAGGTGTTCAAGCTGCCATCGGCGCAGCGGTCGGCGCTGTTCTACGCGCTGCTCATGAAAGACCTCGGCTGTTCGAGCAACTCGGCGCGATTCGCGGCGCTGTTCGGCAACAACGATCACGACATCAAGGCTGACATCAAGAACATCGACTGGACGCGCGCACTCGAATCGTTCAAGTTCGTGCTGCGCAACGTCGCGCCGGGCCAGTTCTTCCTGAAGCGCACCTGGCGCCTGCTCGCGGTGATGGCGCGCGGTCCCGAGGGCGCTCGCGAAGTGGTTCGCACCCGCTGCGAGCGCGGTGCCGACATTGCGACGATGCTCGGCTTGGCCGACGAAAGCGTGCAGGCGATCCGCGCGCTAGACGAACACTGGGACGGCATGGGCCAGCCCTACGCCAAGAAAGGCGAAGAGATTCCACTCCTCGCCCGCATCCTCAACCTGGCGCAAACCTTCGAGGTGTTCTACACGACGCACGGCGTCGACAACGCCTACGACATGGCGGCCGCACGGCGCGGCACCTGGTTCGACCCTGAAACGGTGGACGCGCTGTTCACCATCCGCCCTCACGATCCGTTCTGGCACCAGCTGTCGCAGAACAGCGACATCCAGTCGGCGATGCGACTGGAGCCCGAAGACCAGGTCATCACCATCGACGAAGACCGCCTCGATCTGTTCTCGGCCGCCTTCGCGCGGGTCATCGACGCCAAGTCGCCGTGGACCTTTTCACACTCGAACGGCGTGGCCGACACCTCGGTGGCGATTGCCGAGCGGCTCGGCTTCCATGCGCGACAGTTGCGGGCCTTGCGCCGGTCGGCACTGCTGCATGACCTCGGCAAGCTTGGCGTCTCGAACCTGATTCTCGACAAGCCCGAGAAGCTCACGAGCGATGAATACAAGGCGATGCAGAAGCACACCGAGTACACCGCCGCCATCCTGTCGCGGGTGCCCTGCTTCGCGCCGCTCGCCTCCGAAGCGGCGGCGCACCACGAGAAGCTCGATGGTCGCGGCTATCACTTCGGGCTGACCGGCTCACAGATCTCCCTGAACACCCGGATCCTGGCCGTGGCCGACATCTGCGACGCCTTGCGCGCGTCGCGTCCGTACCGCGCCGGGCTCAGTAACGACCGCGTCCTCGAGATCATCGGCCGCGAAGCCGGCGTCGCCCTGGACGCACAGGTAGTGGACGCCCTGCGGTCAGTGCTGCTGAACGATGCCCTCGAGCAGCCCGCGGACGTACCCGCCGCACGCATCGACGTCGCCCTCGAAGAGGACTACAAGCAGGCCGCGTAGCGGTCTGGCGCCCATCCGCACATCATCCATTCTTTCCAGGAGTCCACCGTCACGTGTCTACGTCATTTCCGCGCCAGCATGTCCTGCTGCCCGTCGTCCTTCTGCTGCCCCTCGCGACCACCGTCAGCGCCCAGACCGTCAGCAGCCGCCCGGCGACAGCGGCGACCGAGAACCAGGGCGTCACGCCCGGTACGGGTTCGTCGCTCGACAACGTCGAACTGTTCATCGGACTCGACGGCTCCAAGCAGCCACAGGATCTCGGTATCAACGCCAACATGGGTGTCCGCTTCGCCGCGAATGCCGGATTTCCGATCCTGCGCCGCGCCGGACTCGGCCTGCAGGTGGGTGCCGGCGTAAACCTGTCCGATGCCGCCGTGCACGTGCTCGATCAGATTGAGGGCACCAGCCGCCGCACCCAGACCTACGCCACCATCGGTCTGTTCCAGCAGGGCGCCTCGAAGCTGTCGTGGGCGCTCAGCTACGACTTCCTCACGCAGCACTACTACGACCATTTCCGCCTTGGCCAGATGCGCGCACAGGCCGGATGGGAGGCGACGCCGGTCGATGAAGTGGGCGCCTTCGTCTCAACCTCGGTGCATGGCGACGAGGGGCTCATGGGTGGCACGCCGGTGAGCCTCGACCCGCTGACACAGATTACCGGCTACCTGCGGCACACCTGGGCGACGTCTGCGCGAACCAAGGTCTGGGCCGGCATCGCGCGCAGCCATCACAACATCGTCTGGGTGTTGCCCGACAACTCGCGCAGCGACAACGTGGTCGTCTACGGCGCCTCGCTGGAAGTGCCGCTGAACAATCGCCTGAGCGTGACCGGATCGAGCAACTTCGTCACACCGACGGCCACCGGCACCGTCGACGCCTACCTTGGCGTCACCTACTACCCGGGGCGCAAGACCGTCGCGGCCCGGGGTCAGTTCGCCCCGGCACTGCCTGTGGCGAACAACCCGGAATTCCCGGTCGATCTGCGTCGGTAGGCGCGTTCACGACACCGCGACGCCGGGGCGTCAACCCGGTGATCCGCGGTCCTGAAGGACCACCCGGCGAGTGTTGACACGCACGCCGCACGCCACGGGGTGCTCATCGAAGCACTGGCTCCTCCGCGATCAACGTCCAGTCGACGCCGGAAGAATTCACCACCAGATAGTAGCGATGCGGAAGTTCGGTGACGTACGCCACGTCGCTGCCAACGCCGGTCGTGTCTACCACCTCGGCCAGCAACCGTCCGCTGTCACCACTGTGCGCGGTCACGACCAGCGTGCCAGCGCCGGCCGGCTGCTCGTTCTTCGCTTCCCACCGCACGCGCCATGTGAATCGCTCGATCGGAAACGTATCGAGCTGCGCATTGCCACGACCGGAGAAGCGCGCCACTTCCTTCCACGCGCCGGTCGTGAGCGGACCCTGCGCGGGCGGCGCTTCGTACTGACAGCCGAGGTTTGCGGCGATCGCCATCACGAGCGCAGCGAGACGGTGGAGACGCACTGGCTGAGGACTCGCTCGTATCTTAGTCTCATCAATTGTTGAGTTTGCGGCGATGCACACGACTGCAGCGTAACCGCATGCGACCGATAAGAGGTGGGAGTAAAATCACCACCGCTCTCCCCTGCACTCCTGGAGCTGAACCGTGTTCCGGCTGTCGTTTCGCTACCTGCTTGGCTTCGTCCTGATTCTCGTCAACCTCGGCCTTGCGGCCGGTGTGGCGACCTTCGCCTATCAGGCGTCGCACGATGCGATCGTCGAGCAAGCCCTGCAGTCGGTCTCGGTTGTCGCGCAGAGCCGCGGCCGTGAACTGGCCGACGTGCTCCAACGGCGGCAGAGACGCCTCGAGAGTTTTCTCAACAGCCTCGAGAGCCTGTGCGGCGAACGAAACTCGCGCGGCGAGTTCGGGTTCGAAGAACAGTGCCTCCGATCTGCCGTCGGCGGCCTCCACCGCAGCGAACTGGCGCTCGCCACACGACTGAGCCGACGAGACCGGGTGCTGGTGCAACTGGGTCGCCCCACCACGATTTCGGCACCGTTCCCCGGCCAGTTTGGGCGCATCGAAGCCGTCGCTGGCAGCGGTCGTTATGCCATGCGCGCCACGCGCAACAATCTCGACGTCGATGTACAACTCGACCTCGAAGACCTGAACGCGATCTTCCTCGACCGCGTTGGCCTCGAAGGGAACGGCGAAGCGTTTCTGGTTGACGCCGGCGGCTACCGCCTGACGGCCGCGCAGTTTGCCACCCCCACCGCGTTTCCCGTGCGCATGACGCCCATGGCCGGATGTCTCGCGGGTCACGCGCAGGCGCAGATTGCCACCGACTACCGCGGCGTCAACGTCATCAGCGGCGTGCGCCCCAGTCTCGGCATCGGCGGTGGCTGCATCGTCGCCAACGTGCAGTACGACGAGGCCACCAAGCCGGTGCAACGACTCGGGTGGCTGCTGGCGTACTCGTCCGGGCTCATCGGGCTCGTCGGCGGATTGCTCTCCATGGTGGTGGCCGGCTTCTTGACCAAGCCGATCAAGCGACTGGCGCTCGCCGCCCGTTCGCTCGGAGCCGGCGATCTCGACACCCACGTGCCCGTGGGTGGCACGTCAGAAATCCGGCAACTCGGCGTCACGCTGGCGCACATGGCTGCTTCCATCCGCGACCTGGTGCGCAGCGAACGCAAGGCACGTGAAGAAGCCGAAGCCGCCAGCCGCACGAAGGACGACTTCCTGGCGACGCTCTCGCACGAACTGCGCACGCCGCTCAACGCGATTCTCGGCTGGGCCTCGATTCTGGCGCGCACCGACCGCGACCGCTCGCGCGTGATCCATGCCGTACGGGTCATCGAGCGCAACGCCCGTGTGCAGTCGCAGATGATCGAGGAACTGCTCGACGTGTCGCGCATCGCGTCGGGCAGCGTCAGGCTCAATCTGGCCAACGTCTCGGTGTCGGCGGCCATCGACGCGGCGTGCGAATCGGTGCGGCCCTCGGCCGACGCCAAGTCGGTCGCCATCCTGCGGCAGATCGAAGTCGAGGCGCGCACCGTGCGCGCCGATCCGCGGCGTCTGCAGCAGATCATCTGGAACCTGCTGTCGAACGCCGTCAGGTTCACCCCGGCCAACGGTCGCGTCACGGTCGAAGCCCGCGAAAAGAACAACGGCATCGAGATCGTGGTCTCTGATACTGGCTGCGGCATCGCGCCGGCGTTCCTGCCCCACGTGTTCGATCGCTTCCGTCAGGGCGACAGCAGCACCACGCGGGCGCACGGAGGCCTGGGGCTCGGTCTGGCGATCGTGCGCGACCTGCTCGAACTGCACGGTGGCACCGTGAGCGCCGCCAGCCCTGGCGAAGGCAAGGGGACGACGGTCACGGTCTGGTTGCCGGAGCGGGGCGTGGGGGCGGCCGACGATGCCGACCCATCGCGGGCGCTCCCGGTGGCGCCGCGGCTCGCCGGCGCCAAGGTCATGGTGGTCGACGACGACGACGACGCGCGCGACGTGTTGAAGACGATTCTCGAAGACGCCGGCGCCAGCGTCACGACCAGCCGGTCGGCGAGCGAAACGCGGACCCTGCTCAACGAGAGTCACCCCGACCTGCTCATCGCCGACATCGGGATGCCGGAAGAGGACGGCTACTCGTTGATCCAGTCGATCCGCCGGCTGGATACCGACTTGTCGCACGTGCCGGCGATTGCGCTGACCGCGCATTCCCGACCCGAAGACGTTCAGCTGGCCCTGCGCGCCGGATTTCAGATTCACATGGCCAAGCCGATCGATTCGGCCCGACTTGTCGCTTCTGTCGCCTCGCTGTTCGAGTCGACGCACTGACGAGGGTCGTTTCTCAGGTCAGTCGGGAGCGCACGCGGTGCGTGGCCGTGTTAACATTCGCCCGTTTTCCTTCATTTTCCTGAGGACACGCGCCATGTCACCCACCGCCACCTCGCGTCGCGATCTTCTGAAGCAGCTGGGTCTTGCCAGCGTCGGTCTGTCTCTCGCGACCCTGCCAGGCTGGGAGCTTCCCGTGCTGGCGCAGGGGGACACGCTCGTCCCGTTCACCGACTACCCGCCAACATTCAATCCGGTGCCGGCTCCTGGCGCCATCAGCCGCACGTTCGACATTCGCAAGCTCGAACAGTTCACGCCGCGCGATCAGTTCTTCACGACGCAGCACTACGGGCATCCCGAAGTGGATCTGGCGGCGTTCCGCTTCAAGATCACGGGGCTCGTCGGCAAGCCGGTCACGCTCAGTCTCGACGACCTGAAGAAGATGCGCACCACGGATCTCGTGGCGGGCTTCGAGTGCTCAGGCAACAGCCCGCGCTCGATGCAGGGGCTGTCGAGCAACGGCAAGTGGACCGGCGTGCCACTGAAGACGCTGCTCGATCAGGCAGGGGTCAAGCCGGAAGCGCGCGAGTTCGTGTTCTTCGGCGTCGACCACGGCACCGAAGAGATCGAGTGGCGCACGCAGAAATTCAGTCTCGATCAGCAGTTCGGACGCGCGCTGAATCGTGAGCAGGCGCTGTCCTCGGAAATTCTGGTGGCATGGGCACTCAATGGCGAGCCGCTCACGAAGCACCAGGGCGCGCCGCTTCGCCTGGTCGTGCCCGGCTGGTACGGCGTCGCCAACGTCAAGTGGCTCACCCAGGTGCATGTGCAGGACGAGACCTATCTCGGTCGGTTCCAGGCCCGCTGGTACCGCACCCTCCGCGGCGAAATGATCGATGGCGAGATGAAGTGGAAGGAAACGGCGGTCACGCGGATGCGTCTCAAGTCCGTGATCGCGCGCGTGACCACCAACGGCAGCGCCCACACCGCGCACGGTTTCGCGCTGAACAACGGCCAGGTGCCGATCAAGTCGGTCGAGGTGAAG
>CADEEX010000110.1 GCA_902826465.1 uncultured Acidobacteriota bacterium | reverse complement strand
TCAGCGACATGTCGTTCTTGAACTTCTGCACGCCGACGCTGCGGTCGATGTGCCACGGCGGCATCTGCCGTGTCTCGACGCGGTTCTTGATCGAGCGCGCCCACGGCCGCGCGTCGCGATAGCTCACGAGCGACATCGGCGCAATGGAGCCAGGCTCGTGACACGACTGGCACTTGCTCTGGAAGATGGGGGCGACGTCCTTGGAGAACGTCACCGGCGCTGAGGGCTCCGCCGCGCCGGCGGTCGTACCGAGAATGGCCAGCATGGCCGTGGCGAGCACGAAGCTCTGAGTGGGCATCCTGCGTGTCATGTGTGCCTCTTTTGTGGGTAGCCTTCACATCGATCCAACCGCCAGCCGGCAGTTGCGAATGATGCGCGCCAGTGCAGAAGCTGTGCCGCCTTGAATCGCTGGAAAAACGCACCGGGGCCCGCGGCCATCGGGACTTTTTCGCAGAGTGCTGGGAAAATTCGCCGCGTCAGGCGTCGGCGAAGAGTGACGTCTGCTGCTGCCGTTGCTCAGCGGCTTCCTTGACCAGATCGATGACGCCTTGCGCCAGGACGTGCGCGCCCGATCCGACACCAAACGTCCAGTAGCGCCGAAACCATCGGCGGGCGCTCGCATCGGTCGTCGCCGTCCGCATCGTCGCGGTCAGCAGCGTCCGGCCGCCGAACAGCGGGTGCACTCGTAGCGAATAGATGGTCTTGGCGTAGCCGGGAAGCGAGAAGTCGCGAAAATCGTCGCGGTGCACAGGCGCAAACGGGATGAC
This sequence comes from uncultured Acidobacteriota bacterium, assembly GCA_902826465.1. Lineage (GTDB taxonomy): Bacteria > Acidobacteriota > Vicinamibacteria > Vicinamibacterales > CAVVIG01 > CADEEX01. The sequence goes on along the minus strand of CADEEX010000110.1, from coordinate 10,765 downwards.
GGGACGCCAGAACCGACCGACGAGACCAAACGCGATCTCATCCCGCTCACGTTCGCCGAGCAGGATCCAGCCCCCAGACGCCTGCGGCAGGTGCGCCAGGTCGCGGAACAGCAGCCGCACCGGCGGCCTCGCCGGTACCTCGCCCCGCAGCAGCTGCCCGAACACCGCCGGCAGCGCCCGCAACAGGTTGAGTGTCCCGACCAGCGGTCGGCGTCGCCCGACCTCCATCAGGTCGGCGTCCATGAGGTATGACCACGTGGTCGCCGGGTCTGCGTTCACGATCGCCGCGACCGAATCGGACACGTCGAACGTCGGCAGGTAGTCGTCCATCAGCGAGGGCGGTGTCGTCATGATCTGACTCCTTCCGCTGCGGTGCGCGCGATCAGGTCGTCGGACATGTCGTAACGCGCGCGGATCGCCGCAGCGATGTCCGCAAGCCACGGCCCCTCAACACCGCTCGCGTACTTCGCTTCGTATCGCGTCAGTTCGCGCGCCAATGCCCGATCGCCGAACACACCGTCGATCCATCGCGAGAAGTCGCCACGTCGCGCATAGGCAACGAGCTCGAGGCCCGGCCGCGTCTCCAGTTCTTCGACAAACCGCCGGAGCGTCTCGACGACGCGACGATGCGTCCCATTACCGAAGATGAACGCGTGGTGCTCGCCCACGGGGACGTCGACGTACTTCTGTCGGTGCCGGACATGGGGCGTCATCCGCGGCGCCGCGCTGAACTGACGCAGCACGCCGCCCGATTCTTCGGTCATGGGGAGCGCGATCGCGTGTCCCACCGTGAGGCGACTGAGGGCGTCCCAGGCGGAACGCTGCCCCGGTGCACAGCCTACGCAGCGGTTGAACAGCGTGTCGATCTCGATCGGATTCGACTCGCAGGTGACAATCGCGACCTCGGTACTGTCGAGCAGACTGGCTGGCAGGCGTGACGCGCAGTAGGTGACGACGGTATAACCGCCATGCTCGAAGTCGAGCCGGGCGACATCGGCGTCGTTGTGAAGATAGTAGTGCGCCTCATCAATCAGGATCCGATGCGGCAGTCCAGTGCGACGGCGCACGACCGCCAATGCCGACAGCAGTGCTGGCACATACGCCAGCTTTTCCTCATGGCTACGCTGAGAGAGATCGATGACGACGCTGCGATCGGGGAACCGCAACGCGCGCAGCAGCTGCCGCGGGGTTGGTGGTGGATCATCGCCGCCGAGCACCTCGACGCCTGGCAACCCCTCGAGCGATCGGTAGTCGCCTTCGGGATCGATCACACACACGCCGTAGCCGTGCAGAATCAACTGCTCGCACAGCAGACCGGCAATCCACGACTTCCCTGACTTTGGGTCGCCCGTCAGAAGCACGTTACGACCGCGCACGGCCAGGGCGAGTTCAGCGCCGTCTTCACCCCGACCGAGCAGCAGGCGGCGGCGCGGCCGGACCGCCGGCGGCATCAGGCCGGACGCCGCCAGCCGATGCAGGTAAGTGGCGACGGCAGACGGGCTATTGCCGGTGAGCACCGCGTCGGCACTGGCCTTGAGCGTCGGACTGCCCCACTCCACCGCCACACCGATCTCGGCGTGCCGAAGCATCTCGTGGTCGTTCTCGGCATCGCCGATGGCCAGCGTGTTGCGCGGCGATAGCCGCAGTGTCGACAGCGCGGACTGCAGGCCTGTGGCCTTGCTCACCCCCTGGGACAACACCATGACGCGACCGACGTTGAAGGCCATGACCAGCGGCACCTGCAGCGCACGGATCGTCTCCAGCACGCGGCCCGACTCGTTGGCGTCGAGATCGACGAGGCAGCGACCGGCGCCGAACGGCACGTTGCGTCGCCGCAGTTCGAGCAGGAAGGCCTCGGGCACCTCAGGGGCGAGCAGTGACGTTCGCTCCTGCGCCGGATAGTGCAGCAGCGCCCCGTTCTCGGCGACCACGACGTCGGCAAAGTGCAGACTGCCGGCGACGCGCTGGAGTTCGCCGAGCGTACGGCCGGTGACGAGCAGGACGGCAATCCCACGGGCACGGACAGCGGCGATGGCATCCCGCACGGACGGCTCGAGCCGGTCGTGAAACGCGATGGTGCCGTCGTAGTCGAGCGCAATCGCAGAAAGCTTCATTACCCCTCCGGGAAGGCAAGTTCCATTCCGCCTCCGCGAACGCGCCTGACGGCGCGACCAGCAGGACGCGCGGAAAAACCCGCGCCTCGGCGAGGAGATTTCCGCGGGTCCTGACGTGGCGGCGAAGGCGCTGGCCCTGCCCCGCGCGCGCAGACGCCGCAGACGTCACGGCATGTGCCTTGCGCAGCGCTGCATGGAGGGCACATGACAACAGCACAACTCACCGCCACTGATATTCGCGTCCGTGAAGCCGTCATGCATCAACTCGAATGGGAATCCGAGGTGGATGCGAGCGCCGTGGGCGTCGCCGCCAGGGACGGCACCATCACGCTGACCGGCTACGTCGACACCTATGCCGGCAAGCTCGCGGCCGAGCGGGCCGCCAAGCTGGTCCACGGCGTGCGCGCGATTGCCAATGACATCGACGTGCGCCCCATGATGGGACGCACCGACACCGACATCGCCAGCGATGTCGCGGCCGGCCTCCGGCTGCGAAGTACCGTGCCGGAGACGGTGCAGGCGGCCGTGCACCACGGGCAGGTGAGCCTGACCGGGCGGGTCGACTGGCTGTTTCAGAAACAAAGTGCCGAAGCGGCCGCGACACACGTGCGCGGCGTCACCCACGTGATGAACCACATCGAGGTCGCACCACGGGCGGTGATCAAGGATGTGCGACGCCGCATCGTCAGGTCGCTGCATCGCCACGCGGACCTCGACGCCGGCAACATCACCGTCACGGTCGAGCATGAACGCGCGACGCTCAGCGGCACCGTTGAGAGCTGGCACCAGCGCGAACTGGCGGAACGGGCCGTCGCCGATGCGCCAGGCGTGACCCAGGTCGACAATCAGCTGGTCGTGGTCTACGCGCCGCGACCGGATCGCGAGGCGCTCGACGATCCGAGCTGATCGTCACCCGAACGCGAGCCCCCTCACCGGCTTCGGTGAGGAGGGCGTTGCGGTGTCGGGGAGCACGGCGCTCCCGGCGCCACGCTCAGCGTTTCCACTCGTGCAGCGTGCGAATGTAGTTGCCGCGCTCGAAGTTCCTCGGATCGGCGGCGGTCTGCAGACTGACGCTCCCGCGCATCTTCTCCATCGTGTCAACGCCGTGCGCCTCCATCCATGCCCGCGTGTCGTGGACCACGCTGGTCAGGTGCTGCGGGCCATGGCGTAGAAGCGCCGACACCATCTGGACACAGTGGGCGCCGGCAAGGATCGCCTTGACCCCCTCGCGCCAGGTGCTGACGCCGCCGGTGACGGCCAGCGAGAGACGCAGCTTTCCGTGCAGGATCGCCAGCCAGCGCAGACGCAGCAGCAGCTCCTCGCTGCCCGACAGATGCAGGCTGGGCGTCGCCGTCAGCGTGTCGAGATCGATGTCGGGCTGGTAGAACCGATTGAACAGAACGAGGCCATCGGCGCCTGCCAGATCAAGACGGTTCGCCAGGTGCGCGAACGCGCTGAAGTACGGGGGCAACTTGACCGCGACCGGAATCTTCAACAGCCGCTTCAGGTCGTCGACGGCGCGGACGATGCGTCCTTCGACCGCTTCGGGACTGATGGATGCGTGCGTGGTCACTTCGTAAAAGTTGACCTCGAGCGCGTCGGCGCCCGCCTCCTGCAGCAGCTTCGCCTGCCTGAGCCACTGCCCCGCGCCCGTGCCATTCAGCGACGCGATGATCGGAATCTGGACCGAGGCTTTCAGCGCCCGGATGTGTTCGAGATATTCGTCCGGCAGGAGCGGGTACTCACTGGCGGGCGGAAACGCCGCCACCCTGGGCGCGAGCGACGGATCGTCGATCGGATCGATGCCGTGAATGCGGCCCGACTGTGCCTCAGTGATCTGCTCCTCGAACAGCGAATGGAGCACCACCGCTGCAGCACCCGCGTCCTCGAGCCGGCGAACGCTGTCGAGGTGCGCACTGAGCGGCGACGCGCCCGCAATAAACGGGTGCTTCAACTTCAAGCCGAGGTAAGTCGTGGTCATGTCCACGGCGTGGGTGCTCGGGGTGTCGTTCGAACTCACGTGCTCCTCCAGACGATACGGCGACCTGGGAATCTTCCCACGGGTCTGCGGGAATTCCCGAAGGATCTCACGGCGGTCAGGACACGAGGGGCAAGCGGACGGTCACCGATGTGCCACCGCCGGGCGGTGACACGACCGAGAGTGAACCGTTGTGGAGCGCCAGGAGGCGACGCGCCGTGGGCAGGCCGAGGCCTGTGCCGCTGGCCTTGGTAGAAAAGAAGGGTTCGAACAGGTGGGCCTCTGCGTCATCGGTCAAGCCGCTGCCCTGGTCAGCGATCACGATCTGCGCCACCGAGTCGGCCGACGACAGTGAGAGGCGCAGGTGTCCGACGCCGCGCATGGCCTGGGCGGCATTGAGCATCAGATGCTTGAACGCCGTGGCCAGCAGTGCCGGGTCCGCGCGCACGGTCGGCGCCGTCCCGGCGATGGTGATCCGGAGGTCGCGGTTGCCGGGCTGCTGACGCAGCCAGCCGGAACACGACTCCAGGACGGCGCGAAGATCGACGGCAGCAGGCGAGAGTGGCGGCGTCACCGCGAACATCAGCAGGTCGTCAATGAGGGCATCGAGCGTATCGACGCGCGCCATCACTTCGGTCAGGACGGTGTAGTTGGGCGGATCGTCCTGAAGCCTGTGACTGACGATCTGCAGCGCGCTGCGAATCGCCGCCAGCGGATTGCGCAATTCGTGCGCGATCACACCCGCCATGCGCGTAACGTCCGCCCGTCCGCCGTCAGATTCGCTGGACACCCCACGACCCCCTTCAAGATTCGCGCCCGCTTTGCGGCGGCCAAACCTGGGGGGCACACGGCGTTCCGAGCGAATATTTCCGTCCGCTCCGAAAAATTCCGCGACCGATGGTACGGTTCCCGATCAACGATGAACCGCGCGAGGCACGTCGGGCATCGTTCTTGCCTTTTGATGTGACCGGAGACACACATGACCCATTCCTGCACTGGTACGTTCGCCCGCCATCGTCTGATGCTGGCGGCTCTGTCCCTGCTCGCGGCCGCGCCGCTCATGGCACAGCCGGCCCCCGCACCCGACGGCCCGGCGCTGTTTCGTGCGCACTGCGCCAGTTGCCATGGCGCGCAGGGGACGGGCAGTGGGCCGATGGCCCCCGCGCTCCGCCGGGTCCCGCCCGATGTGACGTTGTTATCGCAACGGAATGGCGGCGTGTTTCCGGAGGCGCGCGTGCGCCGGATCATCGACGGACGCGATGTCGAGTCGCATGGCTCGCGCGACATGCCCGTGTGGGGCGAGGAGCTGAAGCTCACGGGAGACGGCGCCCACGCGCCGAGTGTCGGCGCCCGCATCGACGCACTGACCCGCTTTATCGCCTCGATTCAGCAGCGTCGCGCGCAGTGAGCGACGCGCCGGTCGATGGCGGCGGATGCCCGATCGCGAGCCCCACCGGCATCGCGCTCAGTCGTTCGAGGAGACGAATCTCGGCGCGAATCGGCCACCAGTCGTACAGGAACATTTCCATCGGGCGCCACATGGCCACCCAGCCGCCGATCAACAGGCTCTCGCGCAGCAGCTGGCCGACACCGTCCGGTCCCGCCACAGACTCGGCGATGTCACCAAGGAGCAGCGACAGGGCCAGGCAGGCCAGCCCTATGGCCAGGCTGGTCCGGCCGATGGCGAAGCGGCGGCGCAGTTCGCGCCTCGCGGTCAAGGCGCGTTGTCGGAAGAACTCCCGGATCGCCTCGCGCAGCACCTTCGTATCCTCGTCCACACCGAGGGTGCGGTCGAGATACACCTGCAGCGACAGCCGCGCGTCTCTCGGAGCCTCGCGCGCCCACCCGACGATGAACTCTTCGGCTTTGGGATCGAGGTCCTTCTGGTGAAACGGCGCAGGGTCGATGGCGTTGAACAGATGCCGCAGCTCCGGCACGCGCACTTCGATCACTTCACGCGGGGAACCGGGCTCGCCGGGAGACATGGGAACGGAAGCAGTCATGACCGACGGATTCGACCTCTTCCTTCAGCATACTCGCCACACCGCGCCTCCCATCCGCCAACGGCGGCTGTCCATCGGCATCGCGATTGCCTCCTGACGGTCCTGCGATGAACGCCCCGGTGTTCGACATCCGCGCCCTGTCCAAGCAGTATCAGATGGGCGATGTGACGATTCACGCGCTCCGACAGGTCGATCTGGTCCTGCATCAGGGGAAATTTGTCGTTCTTCTGGGCCCGTCCGGTTCCGGCAAGTCGACGCTGCTGAACATTCTCGGCGGGCTGGACATCCCGAGTGGCGGCCAGGTGTTCTACCGGGATCTCGAGTTGACGAACGCGACCGACACCGAACTGACCGCTTTTCGGCGGCGGCATGTGGGGTTCGTCTTCCAGTTCTACAACCTGATTCCGAGCCTGACCGCCGAAGAGAACGTGGCGCTCGTCACCGAGATCAGCGAACAGCCGATGACGCCGGCCGAGGCGCTGCGGATGGTCAACCTTCAGGACCGGCGCCATCACTTCCCCGCCCAGCTGTCCGGCGGCGAGCAGCAACGCGTCGCCATCGCGCGCGCGATCGCCAAGCGGCCGAGCGTGCTCCTTTGCGACGAGCCGACGGGGGCTCTCGACATCTCGACCGGCATTGTCGTCCTTGAGGCGCTCGCTCGCGTCAACGCGGAGCTTGGCACCACCACCATTGTCATCACGCACAACGCCGCCATCGCGGAGATGGCCGACCGCGTCATCCGTCTGGCCGACGGCCGGGTGGTTGCGGACGAAACGCGGGCGAGCCGGCGCGCCGCGTCGGAGTTGTCATGGTGATCGCGCTCTCGGCGCTCAACCGGAAGCTGCTGCGCGATCTGTTCGAGATGTGGGGCCAGGCGCTCGCCATTGCCCTGGTGGTTGCCGCCGGCGTCGCGATGTTCGTGATGTACCTCTCCAACTTCGATTCCTTGCGACGCACGCAGCACGCCTACTACGAGCAGCAGCGATTTGCCGACATCTTCGTCACACTGAAGCGGGCGCCGTGGCGGCTCCGCGACCGTCTGGCCGAGATTCCTGGCGTCAGCGCGCTCGACACACGCGTGGTCGCGGCGGTCACGCTCGACGTGCCAGGACTCGAGGAGCCCGCGAGCGCGCTGATGGTGTCGATCGACGCCGAGCAACGGCCAGCCGTCAACGACCTGTTTGTGCGCCGCGGGCAGTGGATCGACGCCAGCCGTCCCGACGGGGTGCTGGCCAGCGATGGATTCATGACGGCCAATCGACTCGGTCTCGGCGACCACGTGGGCGCCGTCATCAATGGCCGGCGGCGATCGCTGACCATCGTTGGCGTCGCGCTCTCTCCCGAGCACGTCTACAACATCAGACCCGGAGAACTGGTGCCCGACGATCGTCGGTTCGCGGTGCTGTGGATGGAGCGCCGGGCTCTCGCCAGCGCGTTCGACATGGACGGTGCCTTCAACGATGTCGCGCTGCGCGTGTCGCCAGGAGCGTCTTCCGCCGAGGTGATGGCCCAACTCGACCGCCTGCTCGCACCGTACGGCGCCGTTGGCGCCGTCCCCCGCGCGTTGCAGCTGTCGCATTGGACGCTCGAGAACGAGCTGTCGCAACTCCAGACATTCGGATTTCTGCTGCCGGCCATCTTTCTGGCCGTGGCGGCGTTTGTGCTCAACGTCGCGATGACCCGCGCCCTGACACTGCAGCGCCCCCAGATTGCCGCGCTGAAGGCACTCGGCTACGGTAATCGCGCGCTGGCCTGGCACTATGTGAAGTGGGCGCTGCTCATCGCCAGCGGCGGCGCACTCCTCGGGATTCTGGCCGGCGCGTGGCTCGGGCACGCGATCATGGGGCTCTACAACGACTTCTTCCATTTTCCGACGCTGCTCTATCGCCTGCCTCCCCGGGTGGTCGTCGAAGCCGTCGCGATCACAGGCGTCTCGGCGACACTCGGCGCCTACTCTGCGGTCCAGCGTGCCGTTCGCATTCCCCCGGCGGAGGCCATGCGACCGGAATCGCCGGCACGCTATCGACGGAGCATCGTCGAACGATTGTTCCGGGAAGGACGACTGAGCCAGGCGACACGGATGGTGATCCGCAACGTCACCCGTCATCCCTTCCGTGCCGTCGCGTCAGTCACGGGCATCGCCTTCGCGGCCGCCATTCTGGTTGTCGGCTTCACGTTCATCGCCGCCATGGACCAGCTGATTACCACGCAGTTCTCGGTCGCCGAGCGGCAGGATGTGCTGCTGACCTTCGTGGAGCCGCGTTCGCCTGAGGCACAGTTTGCGCTCGCCCGGCTGCCCGGTGTGCTGGCAGTCGAGCCGCAGCGGATCGTCGCCGCGCGCCTGCAGTCGGGCCATCGCTATCGCAACCTGGCCATCACCGGCGTCGATCCCGGCGCACGTCTGCGGCGCATCGTCAACGCGCGCGGCCAGGCCATGGACATCCCTCCCTCGGGGCTGGTGCTGTCACGCCTGCTCGCTGAGGTGCTCGATACCGCGCCTGGACAGATCCTGTCGGTGCAGGTGCTCGAAGGTCGTCGCCCCGCACTGCAGCTCGAGATCAGTGGGGTGGTCGACGACGTGCTCGGACTGTCGGCGTATATGAACCTCGAGGCGCTGCATCGCCTGCTGCGCGAAGGCGACGTGATGTCCGGCGCAGCCCTCCTCACAGACGTCTCGGCCGACGTACCGCTTTCACGCACGCTCAAACGGCTGCCGGCGATCGCCGGCGCCAGCTTCACGAGCGCCGTCGTCCGCAACTTTCGCGAGATCATGGCCGCCAACCTGAACCTTTCCATTTTCATCAACGTGGTGTTTGCCGGCATCATCGCCTTCGGCGTTGTCTATAACGCCGCTCGTGTGTCGCTGTCTGAGCGCAGCCGTGAACTGGCCAGCCTGCGGGTGCTCGGCTTCACGCGTGGCGAAATCTCGTGGCTGCTCCTCGGCGAACTGGCGTTGTTGACCGCACTGGCACTGCCACTCGGTGGCGTGCTCGGCTATGGCCTCGCGCGCTGGATCGCCGGTGCGCTCGGCAGCGAGGTCTATCGGTTTCCGTTCGTCATGACGCGCTCGGCCCTCGCCTGGGCCTTCTTGTCCGTGCTGGCCGCTACCGTGGTGTCGGCGCTGATCGTGCGCCGTCGGCTCGATTCGCTCGACCTGGTGGCTGTCCTCAAGATTCGGGAGTAGTGACAGATGCGCAGATTCCTGGCTCATTGGCGGCTCCTGGCGAGCGCCCTCGTCGTCGCGTTACTCGTCGGCGCGGCATTCTGGCCGGCGGCGGTCGAAGTCGACTTCGCGCGAGCGACCCGTCAACCATTGCGGGTGACCGTCGACGACGAGGGAGAAACGCGGGTCCGCGAGCGTTTCGTGGTGTCAGCGCCAGTGGCGGGACGGCTGCAGCGTATTGCACTGCAACCCGGTGATCGCGTCACGCGCGGCGAGACGGTGCTGGCTCGCCTGACGCCCCTCGCGCCGGCGCTGCTCGACGCGCGCGCGCGCGCCGAACTGACGGCCGCGGTCGAGGCGGCGCGGGCCCTCGCGAGGCAGGCCGGCGCGGAACACCGCCGCGCGCTGGTCGCGCTCCAGCGGACGCGGTCGCAGGCGCAGCGGCAGCAGGAGCTCGTCGACATCGGCGCGATCTCTCGCGACGAGTTCGAAGCGACGCAGTCCAGTGTCCAGGCTGCGGAGGCCTCCGCCAGTGCCGCCGCCTTCAACCTCGCGCGCGCTGACTACGACCTGCAACTGGCGCAGGCCCGGCTGCAGGCGCCGACCGAGCGTGGCGCCGATGCCCGACCGATCGTCATCACCGCACCGCTCGACGGGGTCGTCCTGAAGCGTCTCAAGGAAAGTGAAACGGTGGTCGGCCCCGGCGAGCCGCTGCTCGAGATTGGCGACCCGCAGCGTCTCGAGATTGTCGCCGACCTGTTGTCCAGTGACGCCGTTCGCGTGACACCCGGCTCGCGCGTCATGATCGACCAATGGGGCGGCGGCCAGACGCTCGACGGTCGGGTGCGGCTCGTTGAGCCCTCCGGCTTCATGAAAGTGTCGGCGCTTGGCGTCGAAGAACAGCGCGTGAACGTCGTCATCGACTTCGTCGATGTACACGCGGCGGGCGCGCTCGGCGATGGCTACCGCGTCGAGGTCCGAATCGTGGTGTGGGAAGAAGCCAACACGCTCACCGTGCCGGTGGCGGCCCTGTTCCGCCAGGGGGACGCCTGGGCCGTGTTCACGGTGACTGACGATCGAATTCACGCGCAGCCCATTGTGCTCGGACCGCGGAACGCGACCGACGCACAAGTGACCGAAGGACTGCAGGACGGCCAGACGGTGATCGTGCACCCGCCAGATACACTGCGCGACGGCGGCCGGGTCACAGCGCGACCCACTCGTTAAGATCGGGACAACTCAGTAAGACATCCTCTGGTGGACAGATCGCGGGACCGTCGAGGCGCAAAAGGTCTCGCACGGCCGAGGCGTGGATGTATGATCTTACGGCTGTCAGACAGTTACACCCGTGACAGCGGGCCATTGCCCAGGCGTGCGCTGGCCATATGGCTTACATCAACACAATCGGGTTCTCAACGATTGGCGGACCGTTCCGGCATTGGAGCACCGCGCGGCTCGACGCCCTGGCCGCAGCCTTCGTTGGCGCCGCGGGGCTGGTCCGATACGG
>CADEEX010000109.1:1713-11570 GCA_902826465.1 uncultured Acidobacteriota bacterium | reverse complement strand
GTGTGAGGAGGCATCGCGGGCCACGTGTACGGAGAGCGCTTCCCCGAGTTCAAGGAACGCTACGGCGCGACGCTGGTCACCGGCTTCGCGCACGTGCACGGCATGCTCGTGGGCATCATCGCCAACAACGGCGTGCTGTTCTCGGAGTCGGCCCTGAAGGCGACGCATTTCATCGAGCTGTGCAACCTGCGGGGCGTGCCGTTGGTGTTCCTCCAGAACATCACCGGCTTCATCGTCGGTCGGCAGTACGAACGCGCCGGCATCGCCAAAGACGGCGCCAAGATGGTGCACGCGGTGGCGAATTCGGTGGTGCCGAAGTTCACAGTGGTGATCGGCGGATCGTTTGGTGCCGGCAACTACGGCATGTGCGGACGCGCCTACGACCCGCGGCTGCTGTGGATGTGGCCGAACGCGCGCATCTCGGTAATGGGCGGCGAACAGGCCGCCGGTGTCCTGAGCGCGGTGAAACGTGAGCAACTGGCCCGTGAAGGACGCGAGTTCTCGGCGGCGGACGAGCAGGAACTGCGCGCGCCCATCCTCGAGAAGTACGACGAAGAGGGGTCGCCCTACTACTCCACCGCGCGACTCTGGGACGATGGCATTCTCGATCCGGCAGAGACGCGACAGGCACTCGCGCTCGGACTGAGCGCGGCCAGGCATGCCGCGATTGCCCCGCCGAAGTTCGGCAGTTTCCGGATGTAAGCACCGAAGCACCCTGATGTTCTCCACCCTTCTGACGCGACGCGAACACGGCGTGGAGTACCTCACGCTCAACCGACCAGAGGTCCGCAACGCGCTCAACGACACGGTGGTCGCCGAGCTGGCCGAGTGGGCGGACGAGATCAAGACCGCCACGGATGTGCGCGTGGTGGTACTGAGCGGCGAGGGGACCGTGTTCTCGGCGGGCGCCGACATCACCTGGATGGCGGAAACGGTTCGCTACTCGAAGGACGAAAACCTGCGCGACGCACTGGCCATGTCGCACATGTTTGCCGCCATCAACGCGCTGCCGGTCCCGGTGATTGGCCGGGTGCAGGGCGCGGCGATCGGCGGAGGCGCGGGACTGTGCGCCGTCTGCGACGTGGTCGTGGCCGACGAACAGGCCATCTTCGGTTTCACGGAGGTGCGGCTCGGCATTGTGCCGGCGGTGATTGCGCCGTTCGCCATCGAGAAGATCGGCCGCTCTGCCGCACGCGCACTGTTCCTGACCGGCACCAGATTTACGGCGGTCCGCGCGAGGGAAATCGGCCTGGTGCATGACGTCGTGCCGCTGGCGCAGCTCGACGAATCGGTGAGCGGCCTTGTCCAGGCGGTCACTGCAGGTGGTCGAGAGGCGATTGCGGCCGCGAAGTCGCTGATCACCGAGATCTGGCGGCTCAGCCCGCACGAGGCCGAGCGGCGCACGGCCGATGTGATTGCGGCACGCCGCGTCTCGGCCGAGGGACAGGAAGGACTGCGCGCCTTCCTCGAGAAGCGCAAGCCGTCGTGGAGCCAGCCGTGATCCGGCGCCTGCTGATTGCGAACCGCGGCGAGATCGCGGTTCGTATCATCCGTGCGTGCCGCGAACTTGATATTGAAACCGTCGCGGTCTACTCGGACGCCGACGCGGGTGCCGCACACACGGTGGCGGCCGATCAGGCCGTGCCTATCGGTCCAGCCGCGGCGAAAGACAGCTACCTGGCCATCCCGTCGCTGATGAGCGCCGCCAGGGCCACAGGGGCAGACGCCGTGCACCCGGGCTACGGATTCCTGTCTGAGAACGCCGGCTTCGCCCGCGCGTGCGAAGAGGCAGGGCTGGTGTTTGTGGGACCGCCGTCTGCCGTCATGGCGCGCATGGGATCGAAAATCGAGGCAAGGCGGACGATGGAGGCGGCCGGCGTTCCCGTCGTGCCCGGCATGGTCCCAGACGATCAGACAGACGAAGGGATCCGTCGCGCCATTGCACAGATCGGATATCCCGCACTCATCAAGGCCACCTCGGGCGGCGGCGGCAAGGGGATGCGCGAGGTCACGAGCCTGTCCGAGGCCGACGCGTCAATCCAGGCCGCGCGGCGCGAAGCGCAGCAGGCCTTCGGCAACGGCACCCTCTTCGTCGAACGGCTGATCCACCACCCCTTTCACGTCGAGGTGCAGATCTTCGCTGACGCGCACGGCCACGCCATTCACGTGTTCGAGCGCGAATGCTCCGTGCAGCGGCGGCATCAGAAAGTGATCGAGGAGAGCCCGTCGCCTCACCTGACCCCGGCGCTTCGCGAGCGCATCACGCGAGCGGCGGTCCAGGCGGCGATCGCGTCGGGATACCGGAACGCCGGCACGTGCGAGTTCCTGGTCGACCTGTCGGCGGGCGACGCCGACACCGCGCCCTTCTATTTTCTCGAGATGAACACCCGGCTGCAGGTGGAGCATGCGGTCACCGAGCTTGTGGCCGGTGTCGATCTCGTGCGCGCGCAGTTGCTGGTCGCGTCTGGCGAACCGTTGCCGTGGACGCAGGCCGCGTTGTCGCAGCGGGGTCACGCCATTGAAGCGCGCGTCTACGCCGAAGATCCGCGCCAGGGATTTCTGCCTCAGGCCGGGCGCCTGCTGCGCTATCGCGAGCCGCGCCTGCCCGGTGTGCGTATCGACTCAGGCGTGCGCGAAGCTGATGCGATTTCCGTGTACTACGACCCGATGATCGCCAAGGTGATTGCCCACGCGGAAACCCGAGCGCTGGCCATCGCCCGCTTGCGCGAAGCGCTGCAGGCGTTCCCGATTCTCGGCATCACGACCAATATCCCGTTCCTGCTCCAGCTCCTCGCGCACGATCGATTCACCCGCGCCGAGATCGATACCGGTTTCCTCGACCGTCACGTCGACGAATTCGCGCCGCCGGACCAGACAGCCCTCCTGCCCTTTGCGCGTGCGGCGATCGACGCAGAGGCGCGACAGGGTTCGAGCACGGTCGGCAGTCGTGCCGACGCGGGACAGGCCGATCCCTGGCAACAGCTCACCGGCTGGAGAATGGCGTGAGCGACCCGGCCGTGCAGCGCATCGGTCCTGGCGCCTACATCGTGAGCATTGGCGGTCGCCGCGAGATCGTCCATGTCGCCCTGGATGGCGCCACCCAGTGGGCACACGTGCGTGGCGAGGTATTCCGTCTCACCGCAGACGATCACGGCAGCCAGCGCCAGGCATCGACGTCTCCAGCCGCTCGCGAGCTCGGCGTGTTGCCGATCACTGCGCCCATGCCGGCGAAGGTGCTGAAAGTGATGGCGGTCGCGGGCGCCGCGGTGAAGAAGGGCGAGACGCTGGTGATTCTCGAAGCGATGAAGATGGAACTGCCCCTGCGCGCCTCGGCCGACGGCGTCATCGTCGCGGTACACTGCCGCGAGGGGGAGCTCGTACAACCAGACGCCGTACTGGTCGAGCTGTCGTAGATGAGTAGCGCCGCCACCGAGCCGCGTCGCGTCACCGTGGTCGAGGTCGGGCCGCGCGACGGCTTGCAGAACGAAACCGCCGACCTGTCCACCGCAGACAGGATCGAGTTCATCAATCGCCTCTCGGCCGCCGGCGCACCGGTGATTGAGGTCGGCGCCTTCGTGAGTCCTCAGTGGGTGCCGCGCATGCGCGACACCGAGGCGGTGTGGGCCGGCATTGCGCAGCGCGACGGTGTCCGCTACACCGCGCTGGTGCCGAACATGGCCGGGCTCGAGCGGGCCGCCAATGCTGGTGTACGCGAGATCGCGATCTTCGCGGCAAGCTCGGACACCTTCAGCCGCAAGAACATCAATCAGGGGATCGAGGAGTCGCTGGCCGCCTACAAACAGGTCTGCCACTGCGCGATCGCCGCCGGCATGCGCGTCCGCGGCTATCTGTCCACCGCGTTCGGCTGCCCCTACGAAGGTGAGGTGTCTCCGGCCACCGTATCAACGCTGGCGTCGCGGCTTGTTGAGATGGGCGTGTTCGAGGTGGCCGTCAGCGACACCATCGGCATCGCCCATCCGGGCCAGGTGCCGCACGTGATCGAGGCCGTCCTCACGAAGATCCCGCTCGAGAAGACCGCGCTGCACTTTCACGATACGCGCGGCATGGCGCTCGCGAACGTGCTCGTCGCCCTCTCGATGGGCATCTCGACGTTCGACGCGGCCGCAGGCGGACTCGGCGGATGCCCGTACGCGCCAGGCGCCAGCGGCAACCTCGCCACCGACGACTTGATCTACATGCTCGATGGGTTGGGAATCGAGACCGGGGTCTCGCTCGAGAAGTTGTCCGAGGCGTCGGCGTTCATCGCCTCGAAGGTCGATCACCCGCTACGTTCGCGAGTCGCGCAGGCGGCAGGCTCACGCGGTCTTTAGGCTTTGGGCTTAATCACTCAATCACCGGTGGCTCTATCTCAGTATGTGTCCCGACGCCGGCATGCCCACTTCGGGCATCGTGGAGAACAGCGTGGCGTTGTGCTCGAAGATCTGGCCGTTGGAGTTGGTGGCGAAGTAGCGGAGATTCGTCGGTTCGAGCGCGTCGGCGCCGGCCTTGTATCCCTGAGCCGTTGAGCCCGCGGCACCGCCGTTGCACGGGGCCGGTGCGCTCGCAAACGCGGTGGCCTGCACTTCGATGCGGTAGCCCGAGCGGTTCACCGAATCGGCCGTGGCCAGGCCCGGCGTGATGAAACCCTCGAGCGCGCCCGCGGGCGGACGGCCGAGCGTGGTGAGGCTCGGCGCGTAGAAACCGCCACCGCAGGTGAGCGCGAAGGTCAGCTGGCCGCTGTTCACCGCGCGCATGGCGCCAATCGCCGATGCCGCCGACGCTGACTGTTTAGCCATCAGCATTCTCGGCAACGCGATGGAGCAGAGAACACTGATGATGGCGCAGACAAAGAGAACGTCGATTAAGGCGAAGCCGTCGGACTTGCGAATCATGGCTGTCGTGTCGCTCCTGTCCCAATCGCTAAGCAGACCGCGTGCCGACTCGGCTGAGGCTTCGTAAGTTACTCAACACAATAGCCTTACGGTCTGTACTCGGGCCTCTGATCCGCTGACAGTTTTCGTCAGCCCCCCATCACCCTGACAATTGTTGACACCTGTTTTTCGTCCGAATCACCCTTACGCTTCACCGCACCGGCTGGACGGTGTCTGTTTTGCACACAATCGCCCTATGAGCACCCGACTTCTCGCCACCACGGCCGCACTCGCCCTTGGCTCAGTTCTTCTCACCGCGCAAACCCGCGTCGCGGTGCCGGACAACAAGTACCCCGTGGCCGACGACGTGAAGCTCGGCGCTGAAGCGGCGCAGGAAGCGCGTCAGCAGTTGCCGATGATGCGCGACGATGCGGTCACGTCGTATGTGCAGGACCTCGGGCGGCGGCTCGTGGCCGCGATTCCCGCGGAGTACCAGCAGAAGGAGTTCAACTACACCTTCGACACCGTGAACGTGCGCGATATCAACGCGTTCGCGCTGCCCGGCGGGCCAATGTTCGTGAACCGCGGCATGATCGAAGCGGCGGCCAGCGAGGGCGAAGTGGCCGGCGTCATGGCCCACGAAATCAGCCACGTCTTACTCAGGCACGGCACGGCGCAGGCGAGCAAGGCCGGCAAGTACCAGATGGGTCAGGTGGCCGGGGCCATTCTCGGCGCGGTGATCGGTGGACGCGTCGGCAGTGTGATCGCTCAGGGCACACAGTTCGGACTCGGCACCGCATTCCTTCGCTATGGTCGCGACTACGAGCGGCAGGCCGATCTTGTGGGCGCTCGCATCATGTCGCTCGCGCACTACGACCCGCGTGAGATGGCGAGCATGTTCAAGACGATCGAGAAGGAAGCCGGCGGCGGCGGGCCGGAGTGGCTCAGCTCGCACCCGAATCCTGGCAACCGGTCCGAGTACATCACGAAGGAAGCGCAGTCGCTCCCCGTCACCGACCCCATCACGCAGTCGGCGCAGTTCGATCGCGTGCGTGCGCACCTGAAGGAGCTGCCGAAGGCACCGACGACGGAAGAGGCGACCAAGAACGCGAAGAAGACGGGCGGCGGCACCACGACCGCGCCACCGACAGGACGCGTGGATGCGCCGTCGACGCGCTACCAGACCTACAACGAGGGGAATGTCTTCCAGATCAGCGTGCCGTCGAACTGGCGCGAGATCACGTCCACCAACTCCGTCACCTTCGCACCGAACGGCGCCTACGGCACCTACGAAGGACAGAGCGTGTTCACGCACGGCGTGGAAGCCGGGCTCGCCAAGGCGCGCTCCACCGACCTGCGTCAGGCGACCGACGACTTCATCGACTCGCTGCGCAGCGCCAACCCGCGCATGTCGCGATCGTCTGGCTATCAGAACGTGTCCATCGACGGGCGGCGGGCGTTGCAGACGTCAATTGGCAACGTGTCCGAGGCCACGCGGCAGGATGAAGTGATCGAGCTCATCACGCTGCTCATGCGCGACGGCAACCTCTTCTACGCCATTGCGGTGGCGCCGAGGAACGACTTCGACCGCTACGAGGCCACGTTCCAGCGCGTGCTGGGCTCGCTCAAACTCAAGAACTGACCGTCGCAGGTGTCGGGCATTTCACGGATGTGCACAGCGAAAGTGCGCTGTGGGTGAAGAAGCTCGCGAGAAGGCGCAAGGATGCGAGCACACGGGCCGATAAATGGCTTCGTGGAGCAACAGCCGACAACCTGGACGTTCACCCGGGGAGACGATCGCCTCAACATCAGCCGTCAGGATGTTGACGACGGCACGATGCTGATCGTGGCCGGCGACGGCGCGCCACGTTCGTACTTCTTTCGCGAAATCGGCCGACTCGAAGTCTTCCAGCGCGACATGGAAACCTTGCTGCTGAAGACCGGCTGGTCGTTCACGTCGTTCTCGCCAGAGAAGCGGCGCGGACGCGACCGCCGCGGCTGGCCGAGAAAGCACGACGACCGGCGCCGCTGGTGGACCGATGGTGCGCGCCTGCCGCGCCAGCCGAAGCCGAAGAGCACGCCGGCCTCCGACGCGTCCGTGGCGAAGCGAGAAGAAGCGAAAGTCCTAAGCCCTAAGACTTAAGACCTAAGCCTTGTAGGCGTCACCGAATCGGCACCGCGCCGTACATCCCAGGGCTGATCGCCACACCGTCGTCTCTCGTGTAGACGATGCCCCGCTTGTCGATCGCAAACGTCTTGAACCCCTCGTAGCGCCCCGCCGTTTCCGGCACATCGGGCACCGCAGACACAAAGTACCCAGACATCGCGTGCGCCCTGGGCTGATTGCAGACGCGATCGGTCGGCGTCACGATCGTCGCGCCGGTGTCGGCGCGCATGGTGAACGCGTAGCCATCGCTGACGATGCCGTTCTGTGACAAGTCGGGTGTGAGGTACGCCTGCGCGGCGCCGGCCGGCGGCCTGGCGAGATCGTCGAGCGATTGCGCGAACCCGGCGCCGGCGCAGCTCGACGCGTAAGCCGATTGCGCCGCATGAATCGCGCGCAGTGAGTCCACAGCGCGCGACTCCTGATCCGCGCGGCGCGCGCGCTCGAGCGACACGAAACCGAACGCGCCCACAACGCTGACCACGAGCAGGATCAGCAGCAGGTCAACGAACGTCAGGCCACGCTCCTCGCACATCGCGGGTGCACGGGTGCACGGGTTCAGAGATGCACAGGTGCGTGGCCGCGCGAAGCCGTTCACGGCGACAGATTGTAGCGGCGCTTCCTACGTCTTGCGACAGATATACGTGTAGCTGAGCCAACGATCGCCGGCGGCGTTGTCGTCGATCGCATGCAGCAGCACGCCACCGCTCTCGGCAATCACGCGTTCCACGTCGCGACGCGCAACAATGTGCATCTCGAAGGTTGGCGTGCCGCGACGGAACCGGCGACGGATCCGCTCGAGAACGCCTGGACGAGGCGTCGGCGCTGGCGCCGCGGGAGTCCGCTGCGGCGCAGTGGACGGCAGCACGCGGATCGCGGCCCGAGCGGTCTGCGATCCTCTCTGCGCAAACCAGCAGACGCGCTCCTGCACGAGATCGACGTCGAGCACGGCCTCCCCCGCCGCGGACGGTGCGCGCACCGTCAGCGGCACCTCCACCGATGCGCCAGGTTCGAGTGTCTCCGGCAGACGCGCGCGCCCATCGTCGGCCACCCACACCGAGCCGTCGGCGCGCAGCCAATGATTGGCGATGCAGAGGTGACGCCCCGCCGGGATGTCGTGTCGCCACGTGGCCGCACTTCGGTTGGTGACGGTGACCACGACCGTAGCGCTCGACTCCGCCTCGAGTTGCGGCGGGACCGCAGACAGCGAGAGCCCGGCATTGAACCCGTCATCCGGCAACGTGTAGCGCGTCGTCAGCGCCTCTTCGGAAATCGTCGCCGCAGGAAGCTGGAACATGACGAGGCCGCCTGGCTTGGTGACGCGCAGAAATTCGGCGATGTAGTGGAGCGTGACGGGCGGAGGGATGTGTTGCAGCACCAGACAGCTGTGGACCATGTCGAACGTCGCGTCGTGCAGCTGGCGCAGATCAGGATGCGGGTTCCGCACGAACGCGACGCGATCGGTCAGGCGTGCGTACTTCCTGGCCGTGGCGATCATCGAGCTCGAGACATCGATGCCAACCGTGCGCTCGAAATGCTGCGCCAGCGGAATTGTCAGTCGGCCAACGCCGCAACCGAAATCAAGACAGGCACCCCGTGCGAAGGTGGCGTCATGCTCGGCAAGAATCCGCAGCCACTTGTCGATGTGGGCGGAGCCGCTCTTGAAGAATTCGTCGAGATCCCACTTGCTGCCGAACTTTGTCGGGTCCGAGAGGACACCGAAGAGCGGGTCGGCTTGCGCGAAGGCTTCCCAGTTTCTGGCGAGGGTACGGAATTGACGAAGGTCGGTCATGGCGACGACTCGGTTCTGTAGGACATTCGGAAGGGATCGCTCTCGTCGTGCAGCGCTACGCAGCGGCATGAATGGTGATGGTGCACAAACGGACTGAAAAGTCCTTCAGAGGCCATACGAACGGTATCGCCATCGTTCGCAGTGACGATAACAAGGGGCGGAGACTAATTCTTGGCCGACGGCGTACGGAAGCACACGAGAACCGCAGCGAACTACAACATCATGTGGGCGATTGCGTCCAACCGCCGCACGGGGCGAGGCACCGTGCTCGACGTGAGCCTGACCGGCGCGCGCATCGAAATCGATCAAGCCATCCCCGTCGGCGAAACCATGTCGATCGTCTGTCCGAAACTCGGATCGTTGCCGCCAAGCGCGAGCATTCAGTGGTGCCGTGCGGCCCCAGGGCGCGCCGGCGCCTTCTTCTGCGGCATCTCGTTCGTGGCGACGGCGGTTGACACGAATCGGTGGAACGAGCGTACCGTCGCCGCACTCTGATCGACGCGGGTGCTTCGGAGCGCGGGCCTTCCGGCCCGCGTCTGACGGGTCAGCGTTTCGCGCCGCCCATCCCCATCTTCCTCCCGAGAAACAGCACCAGCATGGCGCCGACGATGGACATCAGGTAGCCGGCAGGCTGATTGGGCGCGTACCACCCGAGAGCGCGGCCGAGAAAGCCACCAAGCAGGGCGCCGACGATGCCGAGCAGGATGGTGATGATGAAGCCGCCCGGGTCGCGGCCAGGCATCAGGAGCTTGGCAATGACACCGACGATCAACCCGAAGACGATCCAACCAATCACACCCATGTCATCCTCCGTTGCGAGCCGGTGGAGTTCCTCGAGCCACCATCAGGGATCCTGAGACGGCCATCCAGGATCCTGACGCCTCCGAGCTAGATCCTGAACAAACGTTCAACGATCCTGGCCTGTCGGCTCCGGATCCTCGCACAATCGGTGGGGATCCTGGAACGCGGGTTCTCGATCCTCGAGCAACATTTCAGGATCCTGGAACGCACGTTCAAGATCCTCACGCGA
>CADEEX010000109.1:0-1613 GCA_902826465.1 uncultured Acidobacteriota bacterium | reverse complement strand
TCCTCGAGCAACATTTCAGGATCCTGGAACGCACGTTCAAGATCCTCACGCGATCGCAACGCACGCTATCTAATTCTCTATCAATAACATACGGACGCAGGCACTCCGATCGTACGAGGAGAATCTGGTGATCGCACGCTGATCGCGTCGGACTAGTTGTGTAGCGCCGCGGACCAAACGGGTAACGGCCGAAACCAACTCGGTGATCGCGCCAGACTGGCTGGCTGCGGCCGCAGACCAAACACGTGATCGCGTCAGCAGACGTGCCTCGTGCGCTGGACCAGCGGCCTGGCGGCGCCGACTATCCGTCTGATCGTCGCGGACCAGCTCCCTCTCGCGCCGGACCAGATGGGTGATCGACCCCTCGTTCGCCGCGAGCAGCGGTATCGTTGTGACGGCTGATGGACACCGAACTCAGCAGTCAGCTCGACGGAATCCGCCAGCAC
This sequence comes from uncultured Acidobacteriota bacterium, assembly GCA_902826465.1. Lineage (GTDB taxonomy): Bacteria > Acidobacteriota > Vicinamibacteria > Vicinamibacterales > CAVVIG01 > CADEEX01. The sequence goes on along the minus strand of CADEEX010000109.1, from coordinate 1,167 downwards.
GGGCTCGTCGTGCTGGCCGGCGCCGGCATCTCGATGCTGCCGCCGACGTCGCTCCCCGGATGGCGCGACTTCAATCAGGCGGTGCTCACCGCCATCTGTGCGCGCGTCTCGCGTGACACCAATCCGCAGTTTGTCGATGCGCGTTTGAAGACGATTCTCTCTCGCCGCGAGTCGGAACGCGCGTATGCGCCCGACTTCATGGCGCAACTGATGGAAGAGGAAATCGGCAGCGACTACTTCCGTGTCCTGCAGGCGCTCGACTCCGACATCATCAATCTGAACCACGCTGGCATCGCCGCACTGGCGCGTGCCGGCGTGGTGCGGGCGATCGTCACCACGAACTTCGATCGACTGCTCGAACGGGCATTGACGGCGGCCGGCGTGGACCACCGTGTGTACGCGTCCACAGACGACTTCGCGGCACTCTCGACGACCCCGTCGCCGGGTGCCCCGCTGGCCGTGATCAAGGCGCACGGCACGGTCGATCGCCCTGAGACAATGGTGGACACGCTGGCGCAACGGGTGGCCGGACGACCAGAGGCGCTGAACGACGCCATTCGTCACCTGATCGACCGTCACGTCTGCCTGACGCTCGGATTCTCTGGCGCTGACCTCGACTACGACCCTGACTATCTGGGACTGCGACGCGCGGCCGACACGGCCTGCGCACTGCGCGTGCTCGTGCGCACGGGCGAGGCGCCACCCCCGGCGCTGCAGTCGCTGGTGGACGCCTGTGGCGAACGCGCGCGTGTGGTGATGGGATCGCTTCCTGGAGTGCTCACCGAGCTGGCGCGGGCGCTCGAGGTGAACGTGCCGGACGCGGGCAGCGACGGCGGCAACGACGGCGGCGCCGTCGACGGCGGCGACTGGCTGGCACGACTCACCAGCCACGCCACCGCCTGGGTCGAGCGCCTCGGCCCGATGCGAGCGCTCACCATGTTCGTTGCACTCGTCGATGCCAATGGCGACGACCCGTGGATGATCGACTTTCTTCTCTACTTCAGACGCTACTACCGGACCGAGACACACACCGTCGACCCGGTGCACGGCAGCCCGGACTACTGGCGCTACGAGTATCAGTTTGGTCGCCGCCTGCTCGACCGGGGGCGTCATACGCCAAGTCAGCACGACCGCGACAACGGGCAGCGGCTGCTGTCGAGCGAGGTG
>CADEEX010000108.1 GCA_902826465.1 uncultured Acidobacteriota bacterium | reverse complement strand
CACGTTCTCGTGCAGCAACTCCAGCCGCCGGTCGGGCTCGTCGGTATCGACCAGGATCTCGTAGTCGATCCGCTCCATCCGAGGCGGCACGTCCTGCCGCACGCCGTGCACGCGAATCTCGACGCTATGAAACGAGCACGTGAGCATCGGCGCCACCCGCTCGATGCCTTTGATCATTCACGCCGACAACGCCGCAAGGAGCAACTCGGCAGGGTTGAGCGCATCGCGTCGGCCGGCGAGCGCCGTATCAAGGGTCAGCGTCGCGTCCTTGCACGTGGCCACGCTTCCCGACGCGTCCACGCGCCGGGCCGTCACAGAGAATTCCAACTTGGTGGTCATGCGCGCCTCACACTCTGTGTCGACATCGGCACCTCAGGCGTGCGTGGGGGCGACAGCCATGACATCCGCGTGCCACGGTTCCAGCGCCGTGCGACGCGCGTGGCCCGCCAGCTCGCGGAGATGCACCGCTTCGTGGCTCCGCCGCGCCCGTAGTACGGGGTCGGTCACGGCAAGCGGCGTCAGACTCTGGTTTACGACCCATGCGAACGGCGCGATCTCGGCGCGCGCGAGGTCGCGCTCGAGCTGCATCGCCTCATGAATCGGCGTCGCCTCCGGCAGCGTGACGAGCAGCACCATGGTGAACAGCGGATCGCGCAGGCGTGGCAGCAACTGCTGCACGGCTTCGGAGTGTCCGCTTGGTTTGCGCAGCACTTCGCGGTGATACGACTCGGCGGCGTCCAGCAGGAGCAGCGTATGGCCGGTCGGCGCCGTGTCGATGACGACGAACTGGTCCGCACCCAGCGCCACCATGTCGGCGAAGGCACGAAAGACCGCGATCTCTTCCGTGCATGGCGAGCGCAGATCTTCCTCGAGCAGCGCACGCCCCTGGGCGTCGAGCCCCTGGCCCGCTGTTGCCAGGACCTCCTCGGTGTAGCGTCGGGTTTCGGCAGCCGGATCGATTCGAGTGACCTGGAGCGTCGCTGGCCGTTCCCTGGCCGCCGCGTCCACGTGCGCCGCCGGATCGGTGGTGGTCAGCATCACTCGGTGACCAGCGCGGGCCAAGTGTGTGGCGATGCGCACGGCAACCGTGGTCTTGCCGACGCCACCTTTGCCCATCGTCATCACCACGCCCTTGCCACGACCCGCGATCTCCTGGACAAGGGCGTCGAGGTTCTCGCCGCGATACGAGGATTCCGCGACCGCGGCGATGGGTTCATCGGCGCCGGCGCCGCCCGCGCCCATCTGCCGCAGCGACGCGATACCAACCAGGCCGAACGGCAGCAGCGGCACATCCAGACGAGAGAGCCGGCGCAGTCCTGCAGGCATCTCGTCGAGAGAGGTGCGGCCGCGCGCGTCGAGTGCCATGGCGATGGCGTCGTGCTTGTCCTGTGCGTGGAAGACGCCGTTGAGAATCAGCCGAACGTTTCGAATACCGATGTCGTGAAGCTCGCTGCGCGTGCGCTCGGCCTCCGTGAGCGATGGACGGTCCGGCCGTGCCACCAGAACAAGCGTGGTCTGCGTGCCATCGCGTAACGCCGCATTCGAGGCGGCGTAGAGCGACTGTTGCGCCTTGAGGCCTGAGAGTGGGCCAAGACACGACGTCCCGCCCATGTTGGTCTCGATGAACGTCGACCACGCGGCTGGCAGTTCGAGGAGCCGCAATGTGTGGCCCGTGGGCGCCGTGTCGAACACGACGTGGTCGAACGCACGCGTGGCGTCTGGGTCGCCGAGCAGTGTCGAGAACTCATCGAACGCCGCGATCTCGACCGTGCAGGCGCCTGACAATTGCTCTTCGATGCTGGCCACTGCCGCGGCCGGCAGCACACCCCGGTAGGGGCCGACGACGCGCTCGCGGTAGGCCTGTGCCGCGAGTTCCGGATCGATGTTGAGCGCGGACAGTCCAGGGACGCCAGGCACGGCTCTGGGTGAGCCAGCGAGTGCGACGCCGAGTACCTCATCGAGATTGGACGCCGGGTCTGTGCTGACGAGCAGCACGCGCTTGCCGCCATCCGCCAATCCAATGGCCGTTGCACAGGCTGCCGACGTCTTGCCGACGCCGCCTTTACCGGTAAAGAAGAGGATGCGGGTCGGATGTTCGATCAGGGTGAACATGCGCGTTCGTCAGCCGATCCCCGCCCACGACGACAGCTCGGCGCGTGAGGGATACACGCCGCTGCTTTTGATCTCGCCGTTCACTTTCACGACAGGCAACCCGGCCGCACCCTTCACTTCGAGCGTGGAACGGACGGACTGGTCCTCAGCGAAGGCTGCGGGTTGCTGCGCCAGGTTGAAGCGGTCGACGGACACCCCCTGGGTCTTGAGCCAATCAAGATCAGCCGAGAAGCGCGCCAGCCGCGGGTCGACCGACGGCCCACAGACCCCCGAGGAGCAGCACATGGCAGGGTCGAATACGCGAACAGCAGTCATGGGGACGTCCTTTCATCTCTCTCTGTATCGTGTGCCTCATTCGGAGTCGCCGGTGTGCAAAACGGCACATGTCCCTCGGCCAGAGTGTTGTGCACGGTTCCTGGTCTCGCGTCCCTCGAGAACATCCGCCCAGCCCCGGACACCGATGGCGATGAGCAAATCGCTCTCTTCATAGGTGATGAGGGTACGAGTCGCATGATTGATCAGCGTCGCCGCAACGGCTTCCGCGAGCTGGGTGGCGAGCCGACTGGCACCGACCTAATCACGTGGATTTGGAAGGGCGGGCTCCCGCACGATGGGACACGTAGCGAAGCGGCCAATCGGCTGCACCCGGCGCGAGTCTGACGTGAACCCGGAAGCGGCGTTCCGCGCCCGCGCGGTGCAGACCATCGGCGTCGGCCCTCCGCTGGCGCGTTCGGTCAAGCGGTTGTTACATAGGCATGGGACACTGCGCGTCCGTTTCTGGCCATCGCTTTTTGCCATGCCGACGCTGCGCATTGCGGACACCCGCTATCTCCTGCTGAAGCTCAGCGTCCTGGTCGATGAGCTGTTGACCGTGATGCACCGGCCGGAGGATCGAGAACTGCTCGCGCGTCACGCGCGGACGCTGCACCATGCCCTCTACACTCTGGTGTCGGAGGCGGAGAAGGCGAGCGATCTCGCAGCCGCGCAGCTGTGGCTCAAAGCCGCAGCCCGTGTGGCGAAGGAGATCCGTCGCAGCCTGGCCGATCGCTGGGGCTACGAGTTGAAGCCGACGGCCACGCGCCGACCGAAGGCCTTGCCACGTCAGGGCCTGGCGGCCGTGACGAACTGACAGCGCGTGACCAGGCTGACAAAACGCGGATCGTCCCGGTATGGATCCCACTTCGGATCGGCGACCAGGAAGATGAGATGCACGTCTCGTTCGTTGTAGGCGCGCTCGAGCCAGGCGAACGTTTCCTCCCTGTCGCCAAGTCCCGCGAACACCAGCGCGGACGCGTACGGCGGCACGTAGCGAGTCGCTGCCGTGTGCGCGAGTGCCCGAAGGACCTCTCGCGCCTCGTCCGATCGTCCGGCCCTGGCAAGGACGTACCCTCGAAGCGACAGCGCTTTGCTGTTGCCACCGGAGAAGCGGGCGGCATCCTTCAAGGCTTCAAGCGCCAATGCCGTTTCTCCCATCTGCGCGAATGCCTGGCCCAGCTCGACGTGCCCGATCCAGAAGCTGGCATCCAGTTCGAGCGCGCGACGCGCGAAATCGCGTGCCGACGTATTGTCGCGGTTCTGGAACGCCACCTGGGCTGACAACGCGAAGCTGACCGGCTCGAGCGGTTCGAGATCGCGCGTCCGCAGCATCGCCGTGTCTGCCTCGGCGAACCGACCGCTCTGGGACAAGGCGTGCCCATGTTGCCGCACGGCGTTCGCGGCACTGGGATCGAGGCGCGTCGCCCTGGTGAGTGCGAGGTCGGCCGCGGGCCAGTCCCAATCGAGCAGCCATTTCACGTAGCCATCGGCGAGCTGTGCCTCCGCAAGATCCGCGTTCGCGGCAATGGCCCTGGCGGCGGCGGCACGCGCCGGCGGCCCGGCGGCACGCGGAGATACATCGCCGTTCATGGTGCTGCCCGCAATGGTGAACGCCAGGCTCGCCCAGGCGAGTGCGTAGTCTGGGTCGAGCGCAATCGCCCGCTGATACTGCGCGACCGCGTTCCTGTTGCCGTCTGGCGTGCGACGCTGTTCGAAATCGCGGCCGCGCAGATAGGCGTCGTATGCCTCCGCGTTTCGCGTCTGCCGCAACGCGGATTGGTGCGGCTGCCCTGGGGCCAGGCGGATGCGCACCTCGCGGGCGATGTCGGCGCTGAGCTCCTGCTGCAATCCGAGCACACTGGCCAACTGCCGATCGTAGGAGTGCGACCAGACGCGCTGCTCGTCGCTGACGCGCAGGAGCGTGGCAATCACGCGGACATGACCACCCTCGACTCGAATGGTGCTCTCGACGAGGTAGTCGACCGCGAGTTCACGGCCGATGTCGATCGCGGCGCGACCGTCGCCGCGGTAGCGCAACGTGCGGCCCTTGACGCTCAGCCGCTCGGGGGCGATCTGGGCGAGCGAAGCAATGGTGTCCTCGGTCAGCCCGGTGGCGAAGTACTCGCGACCCGCCTCCCCGCCATTCAGGGTTTCGAACGGCAACACGGCCACGGTTACGCGCTGGGTGTCGGTCGCAGGAATCGCCGGGCGCTGGAATCGCAGCGCGCCGACCAGAGCAACAACGACGGCGACCAGCGCAACCGCCGGCATCCAGGGCCCGGCGCGCAGCCTGGCCGGCGGCTCGCCCGACGCTGTGGGTGTCGCCACCGACGCCTCTGAAGCGAGCACCGCTGGCGCGCTCGCGGCGACAGGCGCGATGAACCGGTAGCCTTTCCCCTGCACCGTTTCGATCATCGTTGGCGCGTCGGCCGAATCGTGAAGCGCCTGGCGGATCTTCCGAATCGCGGTATTGACGCCGGTGTCGACGTCGACGAAGACCGAATCACCCCACAGCCGGCTGACAATCTCTGGCCTCGACACCAGCTGGCCGTGGCGTTCGACCAGCAGGATGAGCAGGTCCATCGCCTGACGTTCGAGCTTGACCACCCGGCCATCGCGCCGCAGTTCGAACTGCCCGATGTCGAGAGCGAAGGCACCGAATCGGGCAACGGCGGGTGGCGTGGACATAAGGGCTCGGCCTGAACCTACCGCGTCACCATGTCACAAGTCCCGCCTGTTCTGCTACTTGGCGCGACAGACAGAATTCAGATCGCCGCCAGCTCCTCTCCATGGCCCTGCGCCGCTCTTGTCCCCATGCTGTCAGCGGCTGGAGACGGACCGGCAGATTCACTGCCGGATCCGCACAGCGGGAGGTCGACATGAATCTGATGCGTGCAATTCTCGAACTTCGTGGCCGCCTGGTACTGACAGGACTCGCAATCGCGCTGACGGCCGCCGGGACGATGGGGGTCCGGGCTCACGGCGACGAGCGGTCAGCGTCACCGGTCGGCACCTGGGACATTCAGGTCCAGATCGTCAACTGCCAGTCGAAGGCGCCGATTGGCTCGCCCTTCTCTGCGCTCATCACGCTGCACGGCGGAGGCACGCTGACCGAAACGTCTGGCGCCGAAGCGGCCTTTGCGATTGGCCAGCGGAGCACGGGCCATGGCACCTGGGAAAAGGCCAACCGCCAGCGTTACGACCTGAGCCTGGTCTCTCTGGTGCTGTTCCAGACGGGGCCGAACTTCCCTGGCACACCAGGATTCAACCCTGCGCTTCCGGTCGGACCTGGCTTCTTCAAGGGATGGGACACGGTCAGCCAGACGCTGCGGTTCACCGACGGCGATCACTTCACCTCGACCGGCACCACCAACTTCTTCAAGGAAGACGGCACGCTCTATCGCGAGGGATGCTCGACGGCCATCGGCCAGCGTTTCAACTGAGCGGCCGCGCCGGCCGCCAGCTCAGTTCGGAATCGATCCGGTGGCATCGAAGGTCTCTCGGATTCGACGTGCATCGTTGACACGGGATACCGCTGAAGCAGCGAGGTGGTGGAGCGCGAAGGTTCGTCTCGTCTCCTCCACCCGCTGAATCATCGCGCGCCCTGGCACTGCCTGGGATCGTGAAGTCCCCGCGGTCCGCCCCCTAGCGGCCACTCCCGAACGCAGCGATCAACGTCATGTCAATCACGTTCTGCTCGGGCTCATTCGCCTCTACATACTGCCGATAGAGCGACTCGGCTTCCTCGGGAAAGGCCTCGGCAAAGATGGTCGAGACCGCGTAGTCCGCCCCCTTGATGGCCGGATCCATCACGAACACGTAGACCACGTCACCGTTGGTCGCCGGCTCACTGGCTCTGAACACTTTCCAGCTGGCCGCCTGTTCCCGGCGGCCAGCCCGCTCGCTGACAAGAAGCGCCGATCGCAACCGTCCGATCGTCGATTCGAACGCCGACGTCCGATCGGGCCGAACGAACTTCACGATCATTCCAGCGTCGTTCACGAACGATCGCCGCGCCGCGCCGGTCGACGGCGCGACGGCCGCAGCCGTCGTCGCCAGGCGGGCCGGCATCGGCCGATCAAGCCATATGATGCCGAGTAGGCCGACCACGACACCGCCGCACGCCGCCGCGAGCAATTGAAGCGAGACTGGCGTCCTGAACCGCATCACTGCCTCCTGCGCGCTGAGGATACCAGTCCTTGCACCACACTCGCCGTTCAGTCAGAGTCGAACTGATGACCGGGACACCGTTCCGTTTCCCGCTGGCGCTCATCGGCGTGGCCGTAGGCGCGTCGGCGTTTGCGATCCTGTTCCGCGAGTCGCTGAGCCTCGGCTATCAACTGCTCTTTTCGGCAGACAGCGTTATCGAGGCCGTCACCCGCCTTCCTCCACTCGGGCGCATCGCCGTCCTCACTGTCGGCGCGGTTACTGCGGGGACACTGGCGCGCCGCTCGAGACAGCGCCAGGACGTTGGCAACGTGATGGAAGCGGTCGCACTGGGCCACGTCCGCTTGTCGCTCCGCACCACCTGGTGGCGAAGCGCGGGAGCGTGGGTGGCCATTGCCAGTGGCTTGTCGATTGGACGCGAGGGGCCGCTGATCGAAATGGGCGGATCGCTCGGGGCATCGCTGGCCCGCTCGCTCGGCATCCCCCTCGACCGGATGCGCGTCCTCGTGGCGGCGGGGACGGCTGCCGGATTCGCCGCCGCCTACAACACGCCGTTTGCGGCCGTCCTCTTCGTGCTCGAAACCGTGGTCGGCATCGCCGCACTCGATGCGCTCCTGCCCGCCATCGTGGCCACGGTGATCGCCACCGCGTTGACGAGAGCCGTGGTGGGCATCGGACCGATCTATGGCGCGCGCGCCTTCACCCTCGATGGGCCGGCCGACCTGCTCTCATGTGCGTTGCTCGGTGGCGCCGCCGCGCTCGTGGCCATCGTCTTCAAGGCGGCCCTGCGCCGGACCGAACGTCTGTTCGGCGCCGCTCGCCTTGGGCACACCGCACGCTTCGCTGCCGGAGGCGCCGTCGTCGGGCTCGTGGCCATGGCCGTGCCCGCTGTCGCCGGCAACGGCTACGAAGTCCTGAATCTGATTCTCGACCACGAACTGACGGTGACGTTTCTGATCACGCTCCTGATCTTCAAAATCATGGCGACATCCGCATCCGTCGGCGCAGGAATCCCCGGCGGCATCTTCACGCCGGTACTCCTCGCAGGCGGCGTGACCGGAGCTCTCTGGGGAGAACTGCTCAACGCGCTGCACATTACCGCCGGCGCATCGGCGGTGGGCAGCTTTGCCCTGGTCGGCATGGCGGCCACGGCCGCCGCATCGACGCACGCCCCGCTGACGGCCGCAGTCATGGTGTTCGAACTATCGGGAGACTATCCAATCGTGCTCCCGCTCCTCATCGCGACGTCTGTCGCGACCGCGGTGTCGCGCACTCTTGGGAGCGAGTCGGTCTACACGTCGGAATTGCGTCGGCGCGGGCTCGCGTGGGAATTGACCCTCGACGGACGGGAAATCCCAGTGTCTTCCACCTGAACGCCAGCCAGATCGGGCAAACGGGGGAGCGCCGCCCACCGTCCCGCTGCGCAACCCACGCCTCGGCGGATCGGCGCTGCTCCACGATCTGCCGGATGGTCTCGGCCCTGCGTGTGTTGTTTACTGCTGGGCATGAGCCGCACCGCCCTCACGCTCGCAACCGCTGGTTCGCACGACGCTCACCGATCGCGCGAACTCACCTCGATGGCGCGTCGATTCGCCGGCGCCATCGTGCTGGTGATGGCATGGTCACCGTCTCCGGCGACCGCGCAGGCCGCACCGTCTGAGCCGATTTCGCCGCCTCGCCTGTTCGCCCACGACGGCGGCATCGTGCTCAACTTCATCAAGCCGGACAAGACCGCTGATTTCGAGTTCGTGATCGAGAGAGTGAAGGAAGCGTTCTCGAAGAGCGCCCGGCCGGAACGCGCTCAGCAGGCAGCGGGATGGAAGGTGTTCAGGTCGCCCGACCCGGCCGGCGGCAATGTGCTCTACGTCTTCCTGATCGACCCGGCCGTTCCGGGATCGGACTATCAGATCTCCAACCTGATCGCCGAGACGTTCACGCCTGCGGAAGCGAACGACATCCTGAAGAAGTATGCCGAGTCGTACGCGCAAGGCATGAACATCGTCAACCTGACGTTGGCGAGTGATCTGGGTAAATAGCGCCCTCTTGCACAATCAGCCCCTTGCGCACGGCATAGAGGACTATCTCCGCGGTGTTGTGCAGGTTCAGCTTCTGCATCAGATTCGCGCGATGCGTCTCCACCGTCGATAAGCCAAGGCCGAGCAGTCCCGCCACTTCCTTGTTCGATCGTCCCTCGGCGAGCAGCTGCAGCACTTCCTTCTCGCGATCGGTGAGCAGGTGATAGGAATCCGTGAGTCCCCGCTGCTGTAGTCGCCGGATGTAATCCTCAACCAGCACCGCCGTGACCCCTGGGCTGAAGAACGGCTTGCCACTCGCGACCGCGCGCACGGCAGGAATCAGATCTTCGTCGGTGGCACTCTTCAGAAGGTAGGCGTTCGCGCCGGCTGCCAGCGCCCGCATGATGTACGACTCGTCGCCGTGCACACTGAGAATAATGACGGCCGGCGGACGCTCGAGCTTCTTGGCTCGGGCCGCCACTTCGATCCCGCTCAACTTCGGCATCGCAATGTCGAGGATCAGAAGTTCCGGCCGTTGCTCCTCGCAGAGGCGCACGGCTTCAAGGCCGTTGTCGGCCTCTGCCACCACGACCAAGCCAGCCGATTCCAGCAGGCCCCGCAGGCCGCGCCTGACGATGCTGTGGTCGTCAGCCAGTAGCACGCGCAAGCGCCATCTCCATCTCCATCGCCCTCTTCGTGGGTAGCGGCAGACGCACCACCATGGTCGTTCCGGCGGACGCCGCACTGGTGAGCGACATCGTGCCCTCGAGGTCCTTGACCCGTTCGTCGATGCCACGGAGCCCCAGGCCGCTGTGCCGTCGGACCGGATCGAGGCCAACGCCGTCGTCGGCGACCGTGACGCGCAACTGTTCGCCGTTCGTGGTCGCATCGATGCGGATGTGGGTCGCGTGCGCGTGTCGGGCGCAATTGGTCATGGCTTCCTGCACCACCCGGTAGACGCAGGTGCGATGTTTGTCCGGAAGCGACTCGAAGTCGCCCTCCATGGTGAGTTCGACGTTGAGCGCGTATCGACCCATGAAGTCTCTGACGTGCCACTCGAGCGCCGCCTGCAGGCCGAAGTCGTCGAGCATGCTGGGCCGGAGGCCGAGCGAGAGATTCCTGACGGTGCGGAACAGCTCGTCGACCAGGTGCTTGCATTCGGCCACCGCTGGCGCGGTGCCGGCACTGGTGCGCTCGATGCGGCCGATCTCCATGCGAAGGCCGGTGAGCATCTGGGCCACATGATCGTGCAGTTCGCGCGAGAGCCGCTTGCGCTCTTCCTCCTGCGCGTTGACCAGCTGCTGCGACAGCGCCCGCATCTGCTGCTCGGCGGTGAGCCAGCGCTGCTCGAGCACCCGCAGCCGAAACACGACGATCGCCGCCACGCCAAGTCCCAGCAACACTGTTTGCCACAGGAGCCGGTGCAGATCGGAGCGAAAGGCCGCAAGCCGTCCCGCCACCGCCTGGCGCTGCGCCGCAAGGTTCGTGTTATTCAGCGCTTCGATGTCGTTGGCGAGGGCGAGCGCCGCTTCCCGCCTGGGCACCACTTCACGGCGCAGGAAGCCTGCGCTGCGTGCCACTTTCTCCGCCGGCGTCCAGTCGAACAGTGGCTCGAAGGTTTCCCAGTAGTCTTCGAGCTTGACCTGGAGATTCAGGCTGCGATCGTCGGCTTCGATCAGCGCCTTCAGCTCGTCGAGCGTGGTCATGTTCGTGCGGCGGAACTCGGCAATCTGCTGGCGATATTCGGGAGCGCGTTCCCTCTCGATGTCGAGCAGGTAGTCGCGGACGAAGATGCCAGACAGATTCACGTCCGAGCGCAGGCGTCGGAGGTTCATCTCGACCAGGCGGTGGTGATTGTTGAGCTGATTGAGCTCCGCGAAGATGTCCTGAGACTTTCGGGACGACGCGAGCATCGACACGACAATCAACGCGACCAGACTCAGCAGTCCGAATGCGGCGACCAGCCAGCTCTGTAGACGCACGGTCCCTCCGGAACAACGACGTACGCAGCGTACGCCATCCGCCCGCGAATCGGCATCCCGTCAACAGGGGAGAAGGCTCGACCTCTTCCGCTCTGGAACGCGGGGCAGGGCCTCCCCTGTGAAACCAGCGTCTCTCCTTCCTGCACGGGATGGCTTCTGCGCCAGCCGCGCAGTCTACTGCGAGGGTGTTCTGGAGTTCCGGGAGAAGCCTGATGTTCACACGCACGCCGCGCAATCGCCCGTTTCTCGATCGGAAAGCGCGGATCTCCGGCCTGCCAGCCGCGCAGATCTGGGATCGGCTGATCATGCTCGCCAACCGCGCACCGCTGTCCCATCGCCGCTCGGCCGATGGTCGTGCGACGACTGTGCGCTCGGCCAGTGGACTGGTGACGGTGCTCGAACCTCTGGTGGCCGCCCACTGTGGCGTCTGGGTCGCGCACGGGAACAGCGTTGACCGGGAGCTCGTGACTGAGCGCGATGGTCTGTCCGTGCCTGGCGCCGCATCGCCGTATCGGCTTCGCTACGTCTGGAGCAAAGACGACGAGTTTGCGGGCTTCTACCATGGCTTTGCCAACGAAGGGTTGTGGCCCCTCTGTCATGCGGTGAACGTGTCGCCGATCTTCCGCGTCGACGACTTCCGCATGTACGAAAAGGCGAATCGACGCTACGCCGCGGCTGTCGTCCAGGAAGCGGCCGGCAGTCGGCCCCTGATCCTGGTGCAGGACTACCACTTCGCACTGGCTCCCGCGATCCTGCGCCAGCAGCTGGAGTCGGTCCCGATCGTGTCGTTCTGGCACGTGCCGTGGCCGCGTCCGCAGGTCTTCACCACGTGTCCGTTCGCGGTCGACCTGCTCACCGGGTTGCTCGGGAGCGACATCATCGGTGTGCAGACCCAGGACGACTGTCTGAACTTTCTGGGGAGCGCCGAACGGCTGCTGGACGCGACGGTCGATCACGCGCGCAATGTGGTGAGGATCGGCCGCCGTGAGGTCTGGGTCAGACCCTA
>CADEEX010000107.1:4017-11675 GCA_902826465.1 uncultured Acidobacteriota bacterium | reverse complement strand
CCAGGGTTCCCAGGGTTCCACGGTTCAGGGTCAGGGTTCGCGAGATGACGAAGCGGATTGGGCGTGCGTTGGCGGTCGCAGCGTTCGGCGCATGGCTGCTGCCTACGCCTCAGGAGACCAGCGCGCAGCTGCGCGTGGCGCCGCTCGATCTCGATCAGGGGCACACGGCGCTCGGCATTGCGCTGCGGCACCTCGGGAACACCGGCATCTTCATGATGGCCACCGCACACCCCGACGACGAGAACAACGGGCTGCTGGTGATGCTCAATCGCGGCCTCGGCTTCCGTACCGCGCTGGCGACGGCGACACGCGGCAACGGCGGCCAGAATGAGATTGGCCCGGAACTGTTCGAAGCGCTCGGCGTGCTGCGAACCGAAGAACTGCATGCCATCCATCGCTTCGATGGTGCGGAGCAGTACTTCACCAGGGCGGTCGACTTCGGCTATTCGTTCAGCGTCGAAGAAACCTACGAGAAGTGGGGACGCGAAGAGATCCTGGCCGACTACGTCCGGCTCATTCGCACCATTCGCCCCGACGTGATCACGGCGCTGACGCCCACGGGGACCGGCGGCGGGTTGCATCATCAGGCGTCGGCGCTGATTGCGCGCGAGGCGTTCAAGGCCGCAGGCGATCGTCGGCGGTTTCCCGATCAGATCTCGGCGGGGCTCCGTCCCTGGCAGCCGAGGAAGTTCTATTTCGCGGCGTCGGTCGGCTATGGACGCGGCGGTGCCGCGGCGGCGGGGCAGGTGACGCTCGACATTGCCGGCTACGACCCGCTCCTTGGTCGCACCTGGGCCGAGGTGGGTGGTGAAGCCCGCAGCATGCACAAGTGCCAGGGCACCGATCAGTTGCTGTGGCTGCCAGGGCCGGCGACCGCGAGCTACGTACTGGCGGAGTCGAACCTCGGTGCCATCGGCCGACCAGAAACCACGCTGTTCGACGGGATCGATACGTCGATCACCGGTCTGGCCCAGATGGCCTCGCCGCGCGCGCCGAACGAACTGGTGGCGGCCCTCGAGACCATCGCCAACGCGGTGCAACTGGCGCAAACCAGATTCAGCAGCGAGGCCGACAGCGCCACCGTCGCGCCGCTCATGTCGGGCCTGCGCTCGGTGCGTGCACTCAGGAACGCGCTGCCGCAGATGACGCTCACCGCCAACTCGCGCTGGGAGCTCAACTACCGGCTCGCCCAGAAGGAACGCGAGTTCGAGCAGGCGGTGGTGCTTGCCAGCCGTGTCCGTCTCGAAGCGCTTGCCGACGATGCGGTGGTGGTACAGGGGCAGCCGCTCAAGATCACCGCGATGGTGGCCAATCGCGGCGATGGCGAGGTGGCGGTGAAGAAGGTGGCGTTCGCCGGTCTCGACGGCGACGCCGCATGTGAGCTCACCGCGGTCACGGCCAGCCGCGGTCGCGGTGCGGCTCCGGCAGCCACACCGGCGGCACCCGCCACACCACTTTCAGGCCTCAGGCCGTCGGTGGTGGGACAGTGCGCGCCCACACTGAGGGTCCCATCTACCGCGCGCATTACGGAACCGTACTGGCATCGTGCCGGCGAAGCGGGGCGCTATACCTTCGACACCGACGCCCCGTTCGGACTGCCGTACCGTCCCACTCCGTTCCGCGCCGCCTTCACGCTGTCGATCGCCGGTGGCGACGATGTGACGATCGACGTCCCGATTCAGGCGCGCTACGCCGACGATGTCTTCAGTGGCGAGAAACGTGGCGACCTGCTGGTGGTGCCGCCCGTGTCGGTGTCGGTGTCGCCCTCCATCGCCATCGTGCCAGCGCCGCGCGTGCGCACCACGCGCACCCAGGCGGAGCAGGCGCGCGAGATTCGCGTGATGGTGGTGAACGACACCAAGACGGCCGCCGACTACGGCGTCCGGTTGGACACGCCGGCCGGATGGACCGTGACGCCGGCGCAGCAGACGGTGACGTTCGCGCGTGAAGACGAAGCGCAGACCGTCAGGTTCCGGGTGACGCCGCCGTCTGCCGTGTCCACCGGTGACGTCACCATACGGGCCATCGTCAGTGCCACCGCACCGTCAGCGGCGACTGCCGCACTGAGCCGTGGCTTCCAGAAAATCGAGTATCCGCACATCCGTCGTCAGCACGTCTACCGTGACGCCGAAACGCGCGTGAAGGTGATGGACGTGCGTACCGCGCCGAACCTGACGGTCGGCTACGTGATGGGTGTGGGCGACGAGGTGCCGCCGGCGATCGAACAGCTCGGCGTGAAGGTCGAGATGATCGGCGCAGACGACCTCGCCTGGGGCGATCTGTCGCGCTTCTCGACGATCGTCACCGGTGTGCGGGCCTACGAGCGTCGCCCCGACCTGCGCGCCAACAACAGCCGCCTGCTCGACTACGTGCGCAACGGCGGAACCGTGATCGTGCAGTACAACAAGTTCGAGTTCAACGACGCGCAATACGGTCCGTATCCGGCGCAGGTGAGTTCAACGCGCGCGACCGACGAACGGGCGTCGATGACGCCGCTCGTCGCCACCGACGCCGTCTTCAACACACCGAACCGGTTGGACGATGCCGCCTGGCTCAACTGGGTGCAGGAACGCGGACTGTATTTCCTCGGCGAGAAGGACGCGCGCTACAAGGATCTGCTGTCCATCGATGAGCGCATTCCCAACAACGCCGGCGAGAAGCTCGGCTCGCTGGTGTCTGCGCCGTATGGCAAGGGGCGCTGGGTGTATGTGGGACTCAACCTCTGGCGTCAGCTCCCGGCCGGCGTCGATGGGTCGTACCAGCTGCTCGCGAACCTGATCAGCCTCGGTCATTAAAGGGTTCCAGGGTTCCTAGGGTTCCACGGTTCCACGGTTCCACGGTTCGAGCCCCGAGCCCGAGCCCCCCGACGTGTATCGTTCGTTAGAGTCCGCCTCTCGACCACATTGAAGTAACCGGAGGCCCATCAATCCGGTCTAAGCTCCCCAGACATCCGTATGCAGCTCTATAGCGATCCCGCCACAGAACACCTGCTCCGCCGGGTCGGTTTCGGCGCGCGGCCCGACGAACTCGATCTGTATCGCAACTACAGCATCCCGGGCGCGATCGGGAAGCTGCTCGAGTACGAAGACGTGCTCGATGACGTCGATTCGAAGATCGGCACGCCCGGCTACGCGTCGACGACGGCGCGAGGTGGTGCCGGTGGCTTCTCTCCGAACACCAGCATCCTCGACGCGCGGCAGCGATGGCTGTTCCGGATGGTCCACACCAACCGCCCGCTCCAGGAGAAGATGACGCTCTTCTGGCACAACCACTTCGCGACGGCCTACGGCAAGCTGGCCGGACAGGTGGGCGCGGAGGACGCCACGCGCTATCTCGCGGCAAAACCGTCCGAGGATCGTGGCGGTGTGCGCGGGCAGATCGAGATGCTGCGCGACAACGCGCTCGGCAACTTCCGCGACATGCTGGTGAACATCGCGCAAGACACGGCAATGCTTTACTGGCTCGATGGCTTCCAGAATGTCCGCGCCCAGCCGCAGGAGAACTTCGGCCGCGAGATCATGGAGCTGTTTACGCTGGGGGTCACTGACAGCAACGGCGCGCCGAACTACACGGAAGCCGACGTCTACGCAGCGGCGCGTGTGTTCACCGGCTGGAACCTGACGCGTGGCGCCAACGGCGCGCAGCAGTTTCTGTATCGCGCCAACCAGCACGACGTCAACGCCAAGACGTTCACGTTTCCGATCTATCCCGACGGCAGCAAAACGATTCCGGCGCGCGCGGCCGCCGGCGGCATGCAGGACGGCCTCGACTTCATCGACGGCCTCGCCAGGCACCCGGCCACTGGCCGCCATCTGGCCACCAAGCTGTATCGCTTCTTCATTTCCGAAACCGGACCGGTTAGCCAGAACTGGGTCGAACGCATCGCCACCACCTATCAGCGTCGCAACTTCGACATGAAGGAGGTGATGCGCTCGGTGCTGCTGTCGCCTGAGTTCTCAGATCCAGCGAACTACTTTGCGCGCTATTCGTGGCCGGTAGAGTTCGTGGTGCGCGCGGTGAAAGACGTGGGCTGGGCCGGCTACAGCGTGAACGACGCGCTGACGCCGCTCGGCAACATGGGGCAGAACCTGTTCGATCCGCCGGACGTGAACGGCTGGGATCAGGGTGCCACCTGGTTCTCGACCGGCTCGATGCTGGCGCGCATGAATTACGCGTCGGCGCTCGCCACCAACCAGCGCTTCAACCTGGCGACCAAGGCCAAGCCGTTCGCCGCCACTCCCGAAACGCTGCTCGCGCACGTCGTCGAGTCGTTGCGGTCGGTGCCGCTCGACAAGGCGGTCACTAGCGAACTGTCCACCTATCTGCGCGCCACCGGTCCGTGGACCGGCAGCACGGCGCAGATTCAGAACAAGGTTACTGGGCTCGTGCACCTCGTTGCCGGCACGCCGGAGTATCAGTTCGTATGAAGGTCTCACGTCGCCAGTTCATGCAGGGCGGTGTCGCCGCCTTCACCGTCAGCTTCGCGGCGCCGGAGTTCATGAGCGATCTGGCGCTGGCGCAGGGCGTGAAGGTCCGCAACCTGGTGGTGCTGTATCTGAGCGGCGGCAACGACGCGCTCAGCATGCTGGTGCCATACAACGACCCGTTCTACTACAGCCGCCGTCCGACGATTGCCGTTCCGGCGGGCAGCGTGCTGCAGGTGGGCACCGACTCATCGAGGGTGGCGCTCGGTCTGCACCCGCGACTCACCGGTCTTCAGCAGATCTTCAACCGCGGCCATCTCGCACTGATTCAGCGCACCGGCTACAACCAGCAGAGTCGATCGCACTTCCAGGGCACCGACATCTGGTCGACCGCCAATCCGCAGAACTCCAGCGGCCTCGGCTGGGTCGGCCGCTATCTCGACTCGTTGCCCTCGCCCGTCGATCCGCTGGTGGGCTGGAACACTACGCGCGATCTGCCGCGCGTGATGCAGTCTGCGCACGTGCCGGTGCCGGCCATTCAGAATCCGGCCACCTATGCGTTCGCCAGTTCGAACACCGGCGCCGAAGCCGCGGCCGAACGGGCGGCCGCAATCCGCATCAACTCGCACATTCCGGTCGATCGCCCGTCGCTGGCCTTTGTCTACGGCAGCGCCCAGGCCGCCATGGCCACGCTCGATCGCGTCGCCACCGTCGCCAGCTACGTGCCGAGCACGGCGTATCCGAACAATGGCTTCGCGCAGGCGATGCGCGCCGTGGCCGGATCGATGGTCCGCGGTATCGGCACGCGCGTCTTCTACGTCACCACTGGTGGCTACGACACGCACGCCGGACAGAATCCTGCGGCGCTGAACGGCACCTACTACAACCTCATGGGCACGCTGAACGATGGCCTGACGGCGTTCTATAACGACATGAACAATCAGGGACTGTTGGCCGACACGCTCGTGCTGACATTCTCGGAGTTCGGCCGTCGCATCTCCGAGAACGGCAGCAACGGCACCGACCACGGTGCCGCCTCGACGATGATGGCGATGGGGGGGCGCGTGAACGGCGGCCTCTACGGCACCGCTCCCAACCTCAACCTCGATCTCGCCAACCCGACGCTCGAGAACAGCGCCGGCGACGTCCGCTGGGAAACGGATTTCCGCTCGGTCTACGCGCAGGTGATCGACCAGTGGCTCGGCGCCGATTCGCGCGCCATTCTCAACGGAGATTTCCGCAAATCAGGTCTCGGCTTCGTCTAGACTGAAAAGTCGGTAGCGCCCGACTTTTCAGCACATGCCCCCCATCAAACGCACAAAATTCAAGCTCTCGCACGAGCAGCTGCTCGAGATGTACTACTGGCTGAAGTTCATGCGCGCGTTCGACGAGCGCCTGAGCGCCATGGTCAAGCAGGGCAAGGTGCGGAGCGGCGTCTACACCGGCATCGGCCAGGAAGCGATCATCGTCGGCACCTGCTTCGGATTGCGGAAGGAAGACTGGATCTGTCCGCTGCACCGCGACATGGGCGCGTTCTTCATGAAGGGCGTCAGCGCGCGCGAGATGATGGGGCAGATGCTGGCCAAGTCGACCGGCATGTCGAAGGGACGCGACTCGGCGCTGCACAGCGGCGTCAACGAACTCGGCATCTTCGGCAACACCAGCATGCTTGGTGCGAATCTGCCAGTGGCTGTCGGACTCGGCCTCACCTTCAAGATGGAGCAGGTCGACAACCTCGTCGTCGCCTACTTCGGTGAAGGCGCGAGCAACACCGGCGACTGTCACGAGGCGATGAACATGGCCGGCGTCAACAAGCTGCCGATTCTGTTTATCTGCGAGAACAACCAGTACGCCTACTCGGTGCCGTCCGAGAAGTCGTTCGCGATCGACGATGTTGCTGACCGCGCTGAGGGCTACGGTTTCGATGGCGTCGCGATCAACGGCAACGACGTGCTGGCGGTGTATCAGACGGTGCAAGGGGCGATGCAGCGGGCGCGAAGCGGCGAGGGGCCGACGCTGATCGAGTGCAAGACCTATCGCTGGCACGGGCACTCCGAGCACGACAAGGCGTTCTACCGCACGCAGGAAGAAGTGGCGATGTGGAAGAGCCGCGATCCGATCACGACCTTCCACACGTATCTCGCCGGGCTGAACATTCTCTCCGACGAGCACGTGGCCGAGATCGAGGGACGTATCAAGACCATCATCGACGATGCGGTCGAGTTCGCGATGGATTCGCCCGATCCCGATCCGGAAGACGCAATCACCGATCTGTATGCCTAAGGAAATCAGCTACCTCGAAGCGATTCGCGAAGCGCTCCAGGAGGAGATGCGGCGCGACAACAAGGTGTTCGTCCTCGGCGAAGACGTAGGTCCCTACGGCGGCGCCTTCGGCATCACGCAGGGATTCGTCGAGGAGTTCGGCGAGCTGCGCTGCCTCGATACGCCGATTTCAGAATCCGCGATCGTCGGCTCGGCGATTGGCGCGTCGCTGCGCGGCTACCGGCCGGTGGCGGAAATGCAGTTCGCCGACTTTATCTCGTGCTGCTTCGATCAGATTTGCAACCAGGCAGCCACTCTTCGCTATCGCTACGGCGGCCGCGCCTCGGTGCCGATTGTGGTGCGCGCACCGTCGGGCGGTAACGTTGGCGGTGGGCTGTATCACTCGCAGAATCCTGAAGCGTGGTTCGTGCATCGCGCCGGGCTGAAAGTGGTGGCGCCGTCAACGCCGTGGGATGCCAAGGGGTTGCTGAAGGCGGCGATCCGCGACGACAACCCGGTGATCTACTTCGAGCACAAGTACCTGTATCGCCGGGCCAAAGGTCCCGTGCCAGAGGGCGACGAGATCGTCCCGATCGGCGAAGCCGCGGTGCGACGTCCTGGCAGCGACATTACGCTCCTCAGCTATGCGGCGATGATGAGCCCCTCGCTCGAAGCGGCGGATCGTCTTGCGAAGGAAGGGGTCGAGGTCGAGGTGATCGATCTGCGGACCCTGGCGCCGTGGGACAAGAAGGCCGTGTTCGCGTCGGTGGAAAAGACCAATCGCTGCGTGATCGTGCACGAAGATGTGAAGACGCTCGGTATCGGCGCCGAGATTTCGGCGACGCTGATGGAAGAGCGCTTCGACTTTCTCGACGCGCCGGTGATGCGCGTCACCTATCCCGACACCCACCAGCCGTTCTCGCACGTGCTCGAGGGGTTCAACCTGCCGAACGCCGACAAGATCGCCGACGC
>CADEEX010000107.1:0-3917 GCA_902826465.1 uncultured Acidobacteriota bacterium | reverse complement strand
GCGGACACTACTGCACTGAACACCTCGTCCGGATCGCTGCACCGTTCGTCTGACGATCCACTGCGGAGGGCCTCATGACGCGGCCATGACACGTCAGCAGGCAGTAACCCCGTCGGGAGCCAGGCTCAGGTCTGGCTTCCCACCTTAGACCTCCGGGAATAACCCGGGCATCCATCTGCCGGCCATGGCCGCTGAAATGTCCGGTCCTGTGGTCGAATGTCCTTTGGTCGCAACACATTTCATATCAGTAGTTTACGGATAGCCTAACGGCAAATGTCGCCGGCAGTATGTCCTCTTTGATGTCCCCTGATTTCAGAGTGTGTGACGCTCCACTGGCTTCTCTCCCTGTAGTGCATAGCAGACGCCCAGCACCAGGCAGATCGCCGACGTGACGACCATGAACGGCATCCTGGCGCGCAATTCCAGCAGGTACGGATCGTTCACGAGCAGGACCACCGGTATTCCAAAGAGTCCGCGTACGAAGAACACTGTCGCAATGGCGGTCAGTGCCGGCCGCTGCAGCGGCAGTGGCCGAATGAGCCCGGCACCGGCAAACGCGTAACCGGCGCAGATGGCCAGCGCCGTCGCAATGCCGAGGGTGATGACGGCAGGAGCTGGAGCGCCGCGCTGGGCCATCTGAGCCATGGCTTCACCGGCTCCGAAGAATCGGTACCACGGCGGACCGCCAAGCACGATCCCGACGTGCAATGCCGAGGCGGCGGCTGTCAGACATCCTCCGACGGTCAAGAGCGTTCGACGCTTCATCTCGGCCCAACCATACGCCCAACGGCTTCAAAACGATGAGGCTGGCGCAATCCAACTGCCGCCTCCCTCCGTAGGTAGGGTGCGACAAGGTGTCGCACCCTCTCCCTGCAGGAGGTGAGACTTGCAAAAGCGTTTGTTGTTCCCGACGCTGGTGGCCCTGATCATTGGCTACCAGCTCATGCCGTCCAAGGCGTCCAGTCACCGCGAGGCGCCACTGATTAGCGGCGATCCTCAAGCGGACACGACCGATGTGTACGCCTTCGTGAGCCCCGATGCCCCGGATACTGTCACCCTGATTACCTCGTGGAGCCCGTTCGAGAATCCGCAGGGCGGCCCCAACTTCTACAAGTTCGGTGACAGCGTTCTCTACAACATCAACATCGACAACACTGGTGACGGCGTTGAAGACATCGTCTATCAATTGGACTTCACCAGCCAGGTGAAGAACCCAAACACCTTCCTCTACAACACCGGTCCGATCAAGAGCATCGATGATGCGAACCGGAACTTCACGCAGACCTATACGTTGTCGCGCTTCGAAGGCGGGAATCGCGTGCTGACTGCTGGCCCGATGCTCACGATGTACGACAACGTCGGACCTGCGTCCGCGCCGAGCTACGGTGGCTTCGGTTCAGGCATCTACGCGTTCAATCAGCAGGGCGGTACGGCCCACGTGTTTGCCGGTCAGACCGACGATCCGTTCTTCCTCGACCTTCGTGTCTTCGACCTGCTCTACGGTGCAAACCTGAGCGAAGCGGGCAACGACAGCCTGGCCGGCTACAACGTCCATAGCATCGCGATTCGTGTGCCCAAGTCGTCACTGCGTGGTGCCAGCCCAATCATCGGCGTCTGGGCGACCTCGACGCGTCCGGCGACGACGACTCGAGTGGCCGGCTCGGAAACGACCACTGGCAACCAGATTCAGGTGTCACGCCTTGGTATGCCGCTCGTGAACGAAGTGGTGATTCCGGTTGGGAAGAAGGACACCTGGAACGGCAGTATCCCGAGCGCTGACGCCCAGTTCCTGACGCACGTGACTGACCCCGAAGTCCCTAAGCTTCTTCAGCTCATCTACAACATCCCGGCGCCGGCGGTTCCGCGGAACGACCTGGTGCAGGTGTTCCTGACGGGCGTACCCGGACTGAACCAGCCACCCAACGTCAGACCGAGCGAGATGATTCGCTTGAACACCGACATCATTCCGACGGCCGCTCCGAACCGCATGGGCGTACTGGCGGGTGACACGTCGGGCTTCCCGAACGGTCGACGCCTCACCGACGACGTGATCGACATCACGTTGCAGGCAGCGGTGGGCGTGCTCGGCGGTGTCCGTACGTCGCTTGGCGACGGCGTCAACGTCAATGACGTGCCGTTCCGTGCCAGCTTCCCGTATCTGGCGCAGCCGCATTCAGGCGGCCTCCCATGGAAGCTCAACCCGAATCCGGCGACGGGGCAGTAACCATGCGACGCTGGCTTTCACCATCCACGATCGTGCCGTGCGCGATCATCGCCGCTGTCATTGCGATGGTGGTGTCGGCCAATCTCCGGGAGGGGCGCTCGCACGGGCGTCCCTCCACCACGCTGCCACCGCTCGGTGCCGTTGGTGCCCCGACGACGTCAAGCGACGGGCTGGCGCAGCGCATTGCCGACATGGACGCGCGGCTGGCGAAGAACGCCGACGATGTCGGGGCCGCGGTGTTGCTGGCCGACGCGCTGATTCGGCAGAGCCGCGTCACGGGCAACGCCGGTTCTACCGAACGGGCCGCACAGGTGCTTCAGCGCGCCGAGCGCGAGGCGCCCGAGCATTACGACGTCCTGCACATGCAGGGCACGCTCTATCTCTCTCAACACAAGTTTCGCGAGGCACTCGTGGTTGCTGAACGGTGCATCGCACAACGTCCGAACGACTCGAGCAACTACGGGATGAAGGGCGACGCGCACCTGGAGCTCGGTGAGTACGACGAAGCGTTCGAGGCGTTCGAGCACATGATCCAGCTCCGCCCCAATGCGGCGTCGTATGCCCGTGTCGCGTATGCGCGCGAACTTCAGGGCGATTTCAAGGGCGCGCTGGAGTCGATGTCGCTGGCTGCGGGTGCGGCGGGCGGTGGCGATCTCGAAGGGCAGGCCTGGTACTACTCTCAGGTGGGCGAACTCTACCTCCACATGGACCAGCCTCACGACGCGATGCGCGAGTTCGCGACGGCGTCGCAGGCCTACCCGGGCCACCCGTTTGCGGTGTTCGGCTATGCGAAGGCGCTCGAAATGACGGGGAAGATGGACGAGGCGATGGCGCTGCTGCGCGATCTGGCCACGCGCGTCTCGCTCCCCGACGTGCACGCCCGCCTTGGCGACCTGTACACGAAGGCGGCGCGACCTGCTGATGCCGCGCGGGAATACGCGCTGGCTGAAGCGGCGTGGCGAAGCGATGCGCCGGAGCCAAAGAACCTGGCGCGGTTTCTCGCCGATCGCGGCGTCAAAGTTGACGAAGCGGTGGCGATTGCCGAGGCCGCGCATCAACAGCGGCACGACATCTTCACGCAGGACGCACTGGCGTGGGCCTACTTCAAGGCCGGTCGGATTGCTGATGCCAAGCGCACCATGGCGCTGGCGCGCCGAACCGGATCCCGCGATCGCGAAATCCTCAGGCACGCGGCGGCGATTGGCGCGGCTGCCGGCAGTTCAGATGTGGCGGCCAGTGTCGTGACGGCCTCAGCTGGAGCCAGCCACTGATGATTCGCATGCTCGTCCTATTGGCGGCACTCGTGATCAGTGCGGCCCGGCCGGCGCTGGCTCATGAGATCGGCACCACGCAAGTAACCGCGACGTTTGCCAAGGACGGCACGTACCGCGTCGAGATCGCTGTCGACCCCGATGCGCTGCTGACACGCCTGCAGATTCTCGACACCGGTGACGTGACGGCGATTGCCGATCGGCAGCAGCGCGACGCGGCGATTGCGCGGCTCCTGCCGGTGTTCCTGCGGGCCGCCGAACTTCGCGTCGACGGACAGTTGCTGACGCCCTCGGCCGACTATCGTGCGGCATCGGCGCTTGGCGATCTGGCGCAGGCGCCGGGCATGGTGGTGCTGACCGGTGCCACACCAGCGGCTGCGCAGTCGCTCACGCTGTCGTATGCTCTGGCGTCCGGCACGTTT
>CADEEX010000106.1:8612-11681 GCA_902826465.1 uncultured Acidobacteriota bacterium | reverse complement strand
CACATCGTCGCGCTGATTCCCGCCCGCACCTCCACCGCCATGCTGAAGCTGCTCGGCCTGCGCATCGACGTATCGCACACCGACGAGATGGACCTCATGCGCCACTGGCTCGAAGATCGCGGCTTGCCGCCGCCCGACCCGCATGCGCACCACCTGCACGGCGCGACGCTGATGCCTGGCATGTTGACGCCGGACGAGATGGAAAGACTGACGCAGGCGAAGGGCCCGGCGTTCGACCGGCTGTTTCTCGAGGGCATGATCAAGCACCATCGCGGCGCGCTGACGATGGTCGACGAGCTGTTTGCGAGCCCTGGCGCCGGCCAGGACTCCGAGATTGATGCGTTCGCATCCGACGTGGATGCGGATCAACGGATGGAAATCGATCGCATGGGCGCCATGCTGCAGGAGATCCCGCAATGAGAGTCCGCCTGTTCAACGCGAGAGCCGTTCGCCTCGGGGGAGTGTTGTCGTTGGCGGTGCTCGCCACGATGGTGATTGGCCAGGCGCAGGAGCGTAAGGCCAACGATCCGCGCATCGGACTGAAACCAGGGTTCCGCGACGCAGGCCAGGCGATCTTGAACATGGAGCTGGTGTCGAGCCTGCCCAAGCCGGACGGCTTCTTCGATCCGAACGAGCCGATGGGTGCGGCGACGCCGCCCGAACGACCGGCAAACGCGGCCGCCACGCCAGCCGCTCAAGCTGCGGCTCCTGAGGCGAGCTCCGAGGCGACGCCCACGGTACCGGCGCCCTATAACGCCGCCGCTGCGAATCGTCTGAGCTTCACCAATTCGGATCTGGCCTTCGACAAGCAGCACCTCTTCGTCGGCAACTATCACGGCTTCAACACCTACGACATCGAGAGCGGAAACGCACCGAAGCTGCTGGCGTCGATCGTCTGCCCCGGTGGACAGGGCGACGTCTCGGTGCACGGGAATCTGCTGTTCATGTCGGTCGAGCAGACGCGCGGCCGTCTTGACTGCGGCACACAAGGCACGCCGACCGCGGTCAGCACCGAGCGGTTCCGCGGCGTGCGTATCTTCGATATCAGCGACGTCAGGAAGCCGCGTCAGGTTGCAGCTGTTCAGACGTGCCGCGGATCGCACACACATACCCTCGTCACCACCGCCACGGATCCGGCAAACGTCTACGTGTACGGCTCTGGCACCGGCGCCGTGCGCTCGGCCGAAGAGTTGGCCGAGTGCTCCGGGAAGGATCCGAAGGAAGACACCAACACCGCGCTCTTCAGCATCGACGTGATTCAGGTGCCTCTGGCAGCGCCGCAGAACGCGCGCATCGTCAATCGGCCACGGATTTTCGCCGACGAGAAGACGGGTGCCATCTCGGGGCTCTGGCAGGGAGGCGATCACGGGCCGGGAACGCAGACGGCGCGTGTCACCAACCAGTGCCACGACATCACGGTGTTTCCTGAACTGGGATTGGCGGCGGGCGCCTGCTCTGGCAACGGCATCCTGATGGATATTTCTGATCCGATTCATCCCGTCAGGCTCGATCACGTGGTCGACAAGAACTTCGCCTACTGGCACTCGGCGACGTTCAATAACGACGGCACGAAGATCGTGTTCACCGA
Organism: uncultured Acidobacteriota bacterium; assembly: GCA_902826465.1. GTDB lineage: Bacteria > Acidobacteriota > Vicinamibacteria > Vicinamibacterales > CAVVIG01 > CADEEX01. The sequence goes on along the minus strand of CADEEX010000106.1, from coordinate 10,093 downwards.
CGAGTGGGGCGGTGGCTCACGTCCGCGCTGCCGCGCCACCGATCTGCCGAACTGGGGGGCGGACGCGATCTTCGAAATCGTCGATCGCAAGCTGAAGTTTGCGGGTTACTACAAGCTGCCGGCGCCGCAGACCGAGCAGGAGAACTGCGTGGCGCACAACGGGTCGCTGATTCCCGTGCCCGGGCGCGACATCATGGTGCAGGGGTGGTATCAGGGTGGCGTGTCGGTGTTCGACTTCACCGATCCGGGGAAGCCGTTCGAGATTGCCTACTTCGATCGCGGACCGCTCGATGCCGAGAAGCTGATCACCGGCGGCTACTGGTCCACCTACTGGTACAACGGCCGTATCTATGCGGCCGAGATCGCGCGCGGACTCGACGTCTTCACGTTGAAGCCGAGCGAGTTCCTCTCGCAGAACGAGATCGCAGCGGCGGTGCTGGTGCACTCGTCAAACTTCAATGCCCAGCGGCAGACGAAGATCACCTGGCCCGAAGACGCGGTGGTGGCGCGTGCCTATCTGGACCAGCTCGGTCGGAGCAACGGCATCAGTGCGGCGCGAGCTGCGGCAGTGCGCGCGGCGCTTGAGAGCGCTGAACGGGTGCAGGCCGGGCGTCAGCGCGATGGACGTGCGGTGGGCGCACAAATTGAGGCTCTGTCGACACAGCTCGAGAGCGACGCGGGCAAGGCCACATCGAGTGCCGACGCGAAACGCCTTCGCGCGATTGCGGCCAATCTCACATCACGGTTGCCGCGTCTGCGTTGATAGAGTCAAGAAGCCACAAATTTACGAGAGCGCATCAGCCACAGAGACACTGAGGCACGGAGTTCTTCCTTTTCAAAAGCCTCTGTGTCTCGGTGCCTCTTGTGGCGTGCCTCGTGGCTACTTCGCCGCGGCGCAACTCGCCGCAATCATCCGGACTGACTCGACTTTCAGCGTCTGTGGCATCGACCCACTCGTGCCGGCAGCGGCCGGAGCTCCGGTGGTGCTGCCAGTGGCCGACGGCGTCGTTGAACCCGACGTGCCGACGCCGTTGGGATACGACGGCTTGACGTCGAACCGGCCGGTCACTTCAACCTGATGGCCCACGTGCGGCTTCAGGTCGGTCGACTGTGCGTTCAGGCGGTAGCGCATTCCCGCGGTCGAGGTGATGTTGCTGACAGCAGCGCCGCCTTGCGGCACCGCGCGAATGTCTTCCGCGCTCGGCTGAGCCGTGCCGGTGGGACTGTCGTTACTCATGCGCGCGTTCGTCAGGACGAAACCGCTTCTGGCCGCGCTGGTGGCGGCGGCTGTGGCGATGTCGTCGGACGCGACACAACCGGTCACTCTGACTGTCTGATTTCCACCAGGGCTCGGCGTGGATGGAGCGCCCTTTGGCGCGGTGGTGGGTGTCGGATTCTGAGCCGCCACGCCGCTGACGCTGGCGGCGAGCACTGCGCAGACGATGAGATTGGTGTGCATACGTTCCTCCTGGAGGAACGCA
>CADEEX010000106.1:0-8512 GCA_902826465.1 uncultured Acidobacteriota bacterium | reverse complement strand
CGCTTGACCCGCACGTCGAGCCGTCGCCATTCCTGCGCGTTGCTGCCAGCCTCGATCGCAAGCACGTACTGCTGACGCAGTTCGCCGATCACCTGCGTCACCGCACTGAGCGTCTCAACCGTGGTGCTGGCGAAGGCGAACTGTCCGCCGGTCCATTCCGCGAGGTCGCGAAGGTCGGCGGCCTGAGAGGCGGAGGAACGCGCCGTCGCCTGCAGCATCGCGCGGTGATCGATCGATGGCACCGTGGCGACGATGTAGACCGGAACGTCGATCGAGCTGGCCAGCGTTGACACCTCGCGCGCAGAGAGCGCACTGCTCGTGTCGAGGCCGTCGGTCAGCACCACAATCGCCTTGTGCGTCGCCGAACGTTCAGAGAGGCGTCGTGCGGCGCCAGCGGCTGCGTCGTAGAGCGATGTGGTCCCGAAGGGATCGAACTCGTCGAGCGCATCGCCGGCTTCGTCAAGGTTGGTCGTAAACGCGCGACGCTCGTGCAGCGCGGAGTCGAAGGTGAACACCCCGACTTCATCCTTGCCGCTCGTCAGTTGCGCGAGCACGGAATCGAACGCGTGGCGGGCCATGTCAACTTTTTCGCTCAGGCGCATGCTGCCGCTCATGTCGACGAGCAGGGCAACGCTCACGGGAGATTCGCGATCAAAGCCGACCGACAGGATCGGTTTCAGGAATCCGTTGTCGCGGACGTCGAAGTCGGACGCCGTCAAGTTGCCGATCGGACGGCCCCGGCGATCGCGCACCGACGCCTGGATTGTGACGACGTCGAGGGCGCTGCGGAAGGTGATGTCCTGATTCTGAACCTGCTGGTTGTCGGCGAAAGCGCCCTCGAAGCACGTCGCCAGACACACCAGTGCCAGCACCAGGAGGGGCCGGAGCAGTACTTTCGTCATTGATTGGGGTATCGGGTTCATTGTCCGGCATAAACAGCGACCGGCCCGACCAATATTTTCACCGTGCGAACAGCCGAGGTGCGTCCCGTCGTTAACGCAGCGCGACCTGCGCGATGGCGCGCCCCGCCGCTGCCACCGCACGATCGATGTCGGACGTTGTCGTGCGCCAGTTCGACACCGATGTTCGCATGCACCGGATGCCGCGCCACGTGGTGCCGGTGAAGAACGCCTCGCCAGAGGCGTTGATGGCCGCGATCACGGCATCGGTGCGGCTATCGTGCTCTTCGTCGTTGGCACCGGTCCGCCTGTCGTAGAAGCGCACCAGTCCCTGGTTGATCTGCGGCACGCAGATCGTGCGCGCACCCGGCAAGGCACCGATTCTCGTGGCCAGCTCGTGCGCGAAACGGCAGCAGCGCGTCACCAGGTCAGCCACACCGGCCCGCCCCAGTTCGCGGAGCGCCGCATACGTGGCGAACCCACGAGCGCGTCGCGAGTGCTCCGGCGTCCAGTCGAGCTCGTCCCGCGCATCGTCGGCATGCACCAGGTAGCTGGCGCGGTGCGACATGCTGGCCCGATGGGCATCCGGGTGCGCCACAAACGCGTAGCCGCTGTCGTACGGCACGTTGAGCCACTTGTGGCCGTCGGTCGCCCACGAGTCAGCCTGGTCCGCTCCAGCAAGCAGGGGCCGCAATTCCGGAGCCGCGTGGCACCACAGTCCCATGGCGCCATCGACGTGCACCCAGGCGCCGGCCGCGTGCGCCAGCCGGATGGACGCCTCGAACGGATCGAACGCACCGCAGTTCACGTCGCCCGCCTGGAGGATCACGATCGTCGGCCGATCGCGCTCCCTCGCCAGTGCCTCGCGAAGCGCCTCTGGCCGGAGTCGGGAGGTGTCATCGGTTGGCAACGTTTCCATGTTGGCGGTGCCAAGGCCAAGGATCTTGATCGCCCGCGTACAGGTGCCGTGCACCTCTTGCGAGGTCAACACACGAATGCGCGGCGACCCTGACAAGCCGTCGCGATGCACGTCCCAACCCGCGCGCTGCAGCACCGCATGGCGCGCCGCCGCCAGACAGGTGACGTGCGCCATCTGGCAGCCGGTCACCAGCGCGAACGACGCTGTTGCGGGAAGGCCCAGCAGCTCTTTCAGCCACGCGCCGCAGACCTCCTCGACGACGGCTGCTGCGGGTGCACAGGCGTACAGTCCGGCGTTCTGATCCCACGTGCCGGTCAACCAGTCGGCAGCCAGCGCGGATGGAAGACCGCCGCCGATGACCCATCCATAGAAGCGCCCGCCGGCACTGCCGAGGAGCCCACCATCGACCGCGCGCGCTAAGTCGTCGATCACCGTGACCGGATCGACTCCGGTGTCCGACAGCGGCAGCGCCAGACGCTCGCGCAGCTGCGCGAGCGAAGCTGTTGCGCCAACGGGCGCGGTGTCGAGGGCATCGAGGTAGCTGGAGGAGAGTTGTGCCGCGCGTGTGAGTGCGAGGTGCTGGCGTTCACGATCGGAGGTCATGTTTGAATTCTGCACCGTGACGTGAACGACAACCGGGCCATTCCGTGAATGGCCTGATGGGCAAGCGCCGGTAAGATAGGACGGCACTCGTCGCGCCCTGTCATGCCGGAACGCTGGTCGCTCTCCCAACCGTTTCCTCTTCGCATCATCCTCGACTCCACGCTACGCACGCTGGACTCGGGACGCGGAGTGGCCCTGTTGTGTCTCGAGCTCGTGCCGGTCGTCTTTGTGGCGGCCGGGATCGGGGCGGCACTGCTCGGGGCGTCAGCGCCGTGGTTCGTGGCCGTCGCGATCCTGCTCGGTGTGCTGTTGCGTGCGGTCGACATGGAGAGCTGCGCGCTGCTCCTGCCCGGCGGACTTTACGGGGCGTCGAAGGGGGCGTTTGGTCCGCGTGGCCGGGCGGTGGTCGCCGCGGCGCTGTTCATCGAACAGCTCTGCTTCGGCGGCCTGGTGGCGTCTGCGGCGGGGCACTATGCCGCCTCGCTGGTCGGACTCACGCCTGGTGTATCCCTCAGCGACCTGTCGAGCGTGTTCGCTGCCGCCATTCTTGGTGTCTGCTGGTGGACGCAGCGTCAAGGGTGGCAGCCACCAGCCGAACTCACCTCGCGCGTCGTGGTCACCGCCCTCAGCATCGTCAGCATCGTGGCCGTGTGGGCGCTTGCCTCGGTCGTGTCCCGCCCCTCACCGCCTCCGCTGGTGGTGCCCGACGTGGCTGCACTCCTGCGCAATCCGTTGACACTCTTTGCCGGCATTGGCTCGGTGCTGTTCATCGCCGGCAGTGTGGAAGCGCTCGGACGTGTCGCTCCCGAGTTTCCGGCGCCACGACTGCGAGAGGCGAGTCGTGCGACCCGGCGCGTGTGGTTGCTCACCTCTGCGTTGGCGCTCACCCTGACCTACGTATTCACGGTGGCGCTGCCAGAGGCTGATGCGTTTGCCTGGCGCGACGCCTCGGTCTCAGCGCTGGCGTATTTCGCTGCCGGACCGTCGTGGCTGCGGGTGGTGGGGGCGTTGGCCGCCGGTCTGGCCGCGATCGCGTTCCTGGCCTTGGCGGCGCAGCGTTCGACGCTGGCCTCGCAGCACCTGCTGTCGCGCCTGGTGAGCGACGGCGCACTGAGCGAAGCGCTCCATCAGCGGCATTCGCGCCTCGGCACGTTCGCCTACCTCACCGACATCACCGTAGGCGCGCAGCTGCTGATCGTCATGGCCGGCGGTCAACTCGTGTGGATGGCCAAGGCGCTGGGCGTGATGATCGCGGTCACCACCGCGATGAAGGTGGCAACGCTGGTCCGCCTCCGCGCCATCGATCGTCTGGCCGGGTTCCGCGTGCCGCTACGTATTCGGCTGGGCACACACGAATTCCCGGCCGGGCTATTTGTCATTGCCCTGCTGGCCGCCCTTTCGGCCACCGCGCTGATTCTGCAGTTCGATCCTGGTGCGCTGGCGGCGCTGCTGCTGACGGCGGCGGTCACGGCGCTCATCGTCGTCACGCAACGCTCGTCGGCGACAAACGACGAGGCGGTGGAACTCGCGTACGCGGCGTCGTTGTCGGCGGCCGATGTCGCGGTGCGGCCCGGCAGCGTCGTCGTGGCCATTCGTCGTCCGTACGCCGTCGCGCACCTGGCCGAGGCGCTTCGCACCAAGGGCGATCGCGACATCGTGGTGATGACGGTGCGCCTGGTCGACGTCGAAGTGGCACCCGACGTGGCGCTGCAACCACCGACCGAAGAAGAGCGCCGCCTCATGAGCGCGGCCGTCGCGGTCGCGGAAGAACACGCACGGGCGATCCGTCTGCTGATCGTGCCGGCGACCGATGTCGGCGATGCGATTGCCGACACCGTTGTCCGGCTGCAGGCTTCGGCCATCTATGTTGGCGAGTCGGAGACCCTCTCGGTGGACGATCAGGCGCGGCTCCTCGGCGAAGCATGGGAACGCGCCGACAAGCCCGGCGGCCTCGATGTTCGATTGATCGTCCGTCACAGCAGCGGCCGCACCGCCACCTACCAGCTCGGCGCCCACGCGCCACGACTCAGTTCCGCAGACCTCCAGCTGATTCACGCCATGTGGCTGGACATGAGCAAGACCATCGGCCCCCACGTCCACCACCACGACGTCGTTCGCGCAGCGTTACGCCATATGTCAGACCAACTTCACGATCCAGGACCTTCACGGCAGGCGGCCGTCGACCTTGTCCGCGAGGTCGCCAGGCCTTCCGACGAACTCGCGTCGGCCGTACATCAGCGCGATTTCGGACGGCTGCGCGACCAGGTGCGGAACCGGCCGGCCAGCGACCTTGCGGCGCTGTTCGACGGCTTGTCCATTCAGGACCAGGTCATTGCCTTCCGCGTGCTGCCGCGCGACACCGCTGCGGCGACATTCGAATACCTGTCGCGCGAAGCGCAGGAACAGCTGCTGAAGGCGATGGCGACCGAAGATGTCGCCGGACTGTTGAACAGCATGGCGCCGGACGATCGCACGATGTTCCTCGAGGAGCTGCCGGCGAGCGCCACGCAGCAGCTGCTCGCACTGCTGTCACCAGAAGAACGCCGAGTGGCGGTGACGCTGCTCGGCTACCCGGAGGGTTCGATCGGGCGTCTGATGACGCCCGACTACATCGCGGTGCGTGAGCAGTGGACCGTACAGGAAGTGCTCGACTACATCCGCACGCACGGCCGGGACAGTGAAACGCTTAATGTGGTCTACGTCGTCGACGAGCGAGGCACGCTGATTGACGACATCCGGATCCGCGAACTGCTGCTGGCCTCCACGACCAGCCGCATGTCTGACCTGCTCGATCGCCGCTTCATCGCATTGAGCGCTGCCGACGCGCAGGACGTCGCGGTCGCTGTCTTCCGCCGCGAAGACCGATCGGCGCTGCCGGTCACCGATTCCGCCGGCGTCCTCATCGGCATCGTCACCATCGACGACGTGCTCGACGTGGCCGAAGCGACCGCCACGAAAGAGATTCAGCGCATCGGCGGTTCGGAAGCCTTCGATGAGCCGTACATGCGCATCTCGTTCTTCCGCATGATTCGCAAGCGCGCCGGATGGTTGACGGCGCTGTTCCTCGGCGAAATGCTGACGGCCACGGCGATGGCGGCGTTCGAGCAGGAGATTCAGCGGGCGGTGGTGCTGGCGTTGTTCGTGCCGCTCATCATCTCGAGCGGTGGTAACTCCGGATCGCAGGCATCCACGCTCGTCATCCGCGCCATTGCCCTTGGCGAGGTCGCGCTTGGCGACTGGTGGCGGGTGATGCGGCGCGAGATCCTGGCCGGCCTGACCCTCGGCGGCATCCTCGGCACGATCGGCTTCCTCCGTATCAGCATCTGGTCGACGTTCTCTGATATCTACGGCGCGCACTGGTTACTCCTCGCGCTCACCGTGGCGATTGCGCTCGTCGGCGTCGTGTTGTGGGGCACGCTGGTCGGGTCGCTGCTGCCGTTTCTGCTCAGACGACTCGGATTCGACCCGGCCACATCATCAGCGCCGTTTGTGGCGACGCTGGTCGACGTGACCGGGCTGATCATCTATTTCAGTGTTGGATTGGTCATTCTCCGCGGCACGTTGCTATGACTTAGTCGTTCGACCCTTATAATCTCGGCGTGCGTCTCTCCCGCCCGCGCTACATTGCCATGGCCTGCCTGGCGATCGTGCTCGGCCTGACGCGCGGCGCGGACGCCCAGACCAATCTGGCCGGCTACGCCAAGATCGTGATCGGCAGCGCCGCCATCGTGCGCGGCGGTCTCGAGCAACCGCTCAAGGCCGGCGACCCGGTCTTTCAGGGTGACATTCTGCAGACCGGCGCCAACGGGCAACTGGGTGTCACGCTTCGCGACGACACCCGACTCGCCCTTGGGCCACAGACCCAACTCACGGTTACGACGTTTGCGTTTTCTCCGGCGGATCGTCGGTTTGGCCTGGTGCTGCGTCTGGCGCGCGGCATTCTCGAGTACATCTCCGGCCGCATCAGCGCGCTGGCGCCGGAGACGATCCGTCTTGAAACGCCGTCCACGGTCGTCGGCGTGCGCGGCACTCATCTGCTGCTCGAGGCGGGCGCACGATGAGATCCCGTTGGCTCCTCGTCTCGAGTGTGGCGCTGTGCCTGTGTGCGATCGGCTGCGGTGGGCTCCGACTCGGTTCACGCCGGTCCACGGATCTGGTGGTGCTGGCGGCCGATCCGGAGGATGGACGCGTTGGACGCGCGAACGTGACTGCGGCCGGCCGCACCGTCGATTTGACTCAGGAACGAACGGCGGTGCGCGTGCGCGCGGGTGAGGCGCCGGGCCCGCCAGTACCGATTTCCGAGGCAGAGATCCAACGGCGGTTCGGTGCGGCCATGGCGGCGAGGGCGCCGCAGCCACGCGAGTTCGTCCTCTACTTTCAGACCGCCACCGACGAACCCACCGTTGAGTCACAGGCCGCGTTGCCCGATATCGTCAACTTCGTCCGCGGTCGACAGGTGCCAGACGTTTCAGTCGTGGGGCACACGGACACCACGGGCGATCCGGTCGCCAACTACGAACTGGGCATGCAGCGGGCGCGGCTCATTCGCGATCAGCTACTGGCCGTCGGCATGCCGTCGGCGCTGATTGACATCACGTCGCATGGGGAGGCCGATCTCCTGGTGACCACTGCCGACAACATCGCCGAAGGGCGCAACCGCCGCGTCGTCGTCGTGGTGCGCTGACACGCTGACGATGCCTGAGATGCGAGGCCGCTGGTATCCCGTTCCCGTGATTGCGGCGATCGTGGCTATCGGTCTTGTCACGCTCAGTCCCGCGCTCTTCGTGGCGCTCGACCTCCGTACCTACGACCTGCTGGCGGAACGCGTCGCGACGGCGACGCCGTCCGATCGGGTGGCGATCGTCGCCATCGACGATCGAAGCCTGCAGGCGATAGGACAGTGGCCCTGGCCACGCGAGCGCGTCGCGATGCTGGTGGAGCGCCTGCGCACGCTCGGTGCGTCGGTGATCGCCCTCGACCTGCTGCTGGCGGAACCCGACCGGACCGTGGCGGCACCAGAAAGCACCGCGCGTCAGACGTCAGACGAACGGCTGGCACAGACGATCGAACGCGGTGATGTGGTGATTGGCTATGCGCTGAGGCTCGACGAGGGCGGATCTGCCGCCGACACCGCGCCGCTTCGGCCGTTGCCGGCCACGTTGATCGAACGCTCTGGCGCCCTTCCGATCCGCGACCAACTGTTCCGCGCGTCGGGTTGTATCTGCCCGTTACCGCTGCTGTCGGAACGCGCCGGGCCTTCCGGCTTCCTCAACGTCGCCCTCGATGCTGACGGCACCCTGCGTCGTGTGCCGCTGGCCATGACCGACGGCGCACGCGTCTACCCATCGCTGGCCCTGGCCGCTGTGCAGGCGGCGCGGCCGTCGGCATCGTTGAGACTCGAAAGCCAGCCGGGACGGTCGCTTCGACTGGGAGTTGACGAGGGCGATATACCGCTCGGAGAGCGCGGCACGATGATGTTGCGCTATCCGGACCCGCGGCATCCGATGGCTCACACCTCCGCGGCCGACGTGCTCAACGGGTCGGCCGACGCCGCGGCCATCGTTGGGCGCATCGTGTTTGTGGGCGCAACCGCCGCAGGGCTGCGCGATGCGGTGTCCACGCCTTTCGATCGGCAGTTTCCAGGCGTGAACGTGCAGGCCACCGCTGCGGCGACTCTGGTGGGCGGCCGGTTTATCGCCGAGGCGCCACGGGCTCGGGCGTGGGAGGCGCTGGCCGCCTTCGCACTCGTGCTGGCGACCGGTTGGGTGGTGCATCAGCGCGGCCTGCGCAGCGGCGTCGCCCTGGGTACTGGGCTGGTGCTCGGGGCGTGGGTCGCCTGTGCCTTGGCGCTGGGTTGGTGGGGGTGGTATCTGTCACCACTCATGCCGTCGGCCGCGGTGGTGTTCACGGTCGCCGGCCTGGCCGCCACACGGATTCGCGCGGAGCAGCACAGGGCCGAGACCGAGGCCCGGCGAAGACGGCAGGCGCAGGACTTCATCACCAAGTCGCTCACCGGCCTGGTCGAGATTCGCGATCGCTCCACTGGTCAGCACGCGCGCCGCACGCAGACCTACTCTCGATTGCTCATGAC
>CADEEX010000105.1:5106-11761 GCA_902826465.1 uncultured Acidobacteriota bacterium | reverse complement strand
AACAACACGATCAGGTCGGCGCCGCTTCCCTGCTGACGGCGGAACAACGACTGCTGGCCAGACGCGCCCTGCAGGATGTTCGTCTGCAGCCGCAGCCACTGCCGGATGGAATATTCCACAATGACATTGGTGGACGTCATGTCGCCGACCCCTTGTTGCACCTTCACGTAGAGGTCCTTGCCGAGCTGTTGCCCGAGGGTCACCTCGGCGGCAGCGCCGTTCTCCGGACCGATGTTGATCTCGAATGTATCGAGATTCAATGCGCCGCCGATCTGCGCCGCCAGTTGGCCCGCCACCGCACCGACGGCCAGCGACTGCGCCCGCGCGCTCAGTGACGCCGCCTGCCCTTCGCCAAGCTGATTGACCGGCTGGTTGAACACAATCAGCGACAGGATGTCGGCCTGCTCGAGCGGCGGGATACTGGCCATGACGATCTCGGGCCGATCCAGTGGACCGCGCACGGTCACCAGCGCTTCGACACCCTGAATCAGGCGGCGCGTGCGAACGTCGAGTACGGGATTCAACGTGTCGGTGCCATCGAAGCGCACGGTGCCATCACGAAGAATCTCGAAGCGCCGCCCCTGGAAGTCGTAGGTGCCACGGACGGTGTTCACCTGGCCAAGCAGCCGCACCGGACCGCCTGGTTCCTTCATCGCGGTCAGATCGCCACCAAGCGTCACGTTGAGCGCACCGAGGCCGATCGTGGCACCCGGCGCCTGCAGACTGTCGGCACGCACCACGAGGTCGTCTGGTACCTGGAGCCGCACGTTCATCCGCAGCGCATCGAAGAGCGACGGCGCTGGTGGCTCGTCGGTCGTCGCCGCAGGGGCCGTCACGAACTCGGTTTGCGTGGTCGAGTACGGCGACGCCCCCGCCACCGCCATCATCTCGTCGAGGTCGACGCGTCCGGTGCTGATGCCAAAATCGCCCTGCAGCACCGGCGCGCGCAGTTCGCCGGCAATCTCCACGGCGCTGTTGACCCGGACGTTGCCCATGCGGTTGTCGAGAATCTTGAAGTCTGAGGCGTTCACCCACAGCTGCACGCCGCCCACCTCGCGTGCATGCACGGCCAGATCGCCCGTCAGCGTCAGCGCGCTCTGATGATTGTCGAGGACGGTGATCTGGTCGATATGCACGCGATCGGGCTGCAGGTCGATCTTGCCGGTGATGTTCGTATACGTCACGCCGTTCGGGACCACGGTCATGATGCCGTCGGCGATCGTCAGCGTGCCTTCCGGATGCGGATCGGCGGCTGACCCGGTGACGCGGACGTGTGCCTCCACCGTACCGTCCACGCCCGTCACGGCGGTCGTGAACCCCTGAATGAGACCGAGACCAAGAGGGCTGCTGTCGATGGTCAGATCGACCCGCTCTGCCGGTGTGGCCGGCAGCACGTGCCCACCCGCCACTGTGCTGACGACCTCGTCCGAAGCCGGCGCAAACAGGGTGGCTGGAACATGGCCTTTCGCCGAGATCCACTGCGTATCGTTCTGCTGCAGCCGGGTATCGAGCGCGATGCCGTCGCTCGAGTAGTCAACGTGCCCCGTGAACGACTCGTAAGTGAACTCCCTGAATCCGCCTGACGCCACGGTGAAGTCGGCCGCCACAGCGGGTGCGGCCGTGGTACCGGAAACGACCGCAGTGGCTTCGAGCCTGCCGGTGAACTGTGGAGGCCGCAACAGGAGTGCGTCGATTGCCGCCAGGTCGACGTTCGACAGCTGCACATTGAGCGCGTCGCCGGCTGACCCGAAACGGCCGTCGGCCACGATCGTCTGGTCGCCGTTGACGAGGCGCAGATGCTCGACGCCAATCAGGCCACGACCGTAGTGAATGGTCGGCGTCGATCCGTCGGCCACCTGCCACTGCTGATTGGCCGTATCGAGCATCAGCCGATCGAGATGCACTTCCTGGTGGTCCGTGTGAAGGGTGACTGCTCCGGCGGCGGCGAGCTGCCGCTGCGGTTGCCGCGCCGTCAGGTCGAAGGTCACCCGATCCGGTTCGTATCGCGTGGTGCCATGCAGCTCGTTGATGTTCTGGCCGGCCACCGTGACGAACGTCGCCCGCGAGTCGGCACTGACGCGCGCCTGCGCCAGGGTCAACTGCGGCACCTCGGCCGAGAACTGCGTTCGGAGCGACAGCGCGCCGTTCTCTTCGTATTTCAGCCCGTCGCCCTCGAGAGTGCCGGCAACGTTCAGCAACTGCTGATTGCCGGTGATCGTTCCCTCCACTCTGGCGATTCCCATCACTGGCACGTCGAAGATCTGGCCGATCTCTTCCAGCCGCGGTGAATCGGCGCGGAACGTCAGGTTGGAGCTGCCCGTATCGTTCAGTGCCAGCGTCCCGCGAGCCGAGACGTGGACGTCGCGTCCCATCACGTCGAGGTCGCGCACGATGGCGGAACGCTGCGCGTACGACGCGTCCACGACGGCGCGCTCGATCGCCAGCCCACCCACGGCCGACGGCGCCAGCGTGGCTCGTACGTCGCCAGAGACGCTGTCGAGCGTGACACCAGACAACACCTGCGCCGCCGTGGCCGACACGGTGAACTCACCATCCACCCGCCCGGCCGCCGCCGGCGTACCGCTGAGCACCGCCGGATCGAAGCCGGTGAACGTCCCCTGCGCTTCGAGGGTGACGTCGTTGCGATGCAGCCCGCCGGTGAACTCGAGGTCGGTCAGGCGCCCCCCCATCAGTTCGGCGCTGGTGATGGTGCCCGTCGCGTCGACGTCGAGCGTGGCGGGATCGGTGCCCTGGCCGTCGGCCATGATGTGGCCGTTGATGACCGTGCGATAGCGATCGTCCACGAGCGCCGGCACGTTGAACGCGCGGCCGAGCGCGTGCAGATCAACGGCAGCGACGGTGGCGTCCACCTTATACGCCAGCGCCTTGCCGACCACGGTCAGCTGCGCGGTGCCCCCTTCTTCCAGTCGCGCGCCGGGCACCGTCGATCGCGCCATCACGGCGTCGACCGTCAGGCGCGGCACGCCGCTCGTGCCCATCGGCTGCGATCCCACCACGTGGTAGGCCGCGTTGAGATCGGTGGTGGCGCGCGGCGCACCAACCGCTGGTGGCAGCGTTCTCAGGTTGACGCGCTGCGCGCGCCCGCGGATGTCGAAGCGGACAGGGGTGTCGCCGTCGGGCACCGACACCGTGCCCGCAGCCGTTGCGCGTGCCCCATACGCGAACAGCGTCGCGTCGACCTGCGCCGGACGGCCCGCCGCCAGCGTGGCCTTCAGGTCGACGCGGTCAGCCACGTAGCCGGCAATCGCCGCGCGCGCATTGGCATTCACGGTGCCGTGGATCGCACCGACCGTCGTGAACGATTCGGACACAAGGTCGATCCGGGCATCGCCCGTAATGTCGCTCGTCTGCGAGGAATCGCGGAGGAGCGGCGCCAGATTCAGATGCTGGACTGACAGGTCGCCCACCACCGACTGCCCAGGCGCCGCCAGATCGGCCTTCACCGAGGCCTTGAGCGCGCCGGCGGTCGACTGCGTCGCCAGCTCGATGGCCAACGCGTCCAAGGGGCCATTCACCCTGGCGTCGATGGACGGCTGCAGATCGACGCCCTCGAGCGCTGGCACGAACCGCGCGATTTCGGCCATCGACACCTGCGGCGCCGACAGCTGCAGGTGCAGATCCGGCTGCGACAGATACTGCTGCACGTCGCCGCCCACGGTCACGGCGGTGTGGTCGGTCTTCAACGACACCTGTTCGAGGAAGACGTCGTCGTCTTTGACCGCGACGCCACCAGCGAGGGACACAATGTTGAGGTCCGGCCCCGTGCTCCTGGCCGCAAAGCTCTCAACACTCAACGTATAGCGGACCGGTTCGTACGCGAACGAGGCGACGAAGCCGAGGCCGTCGACACGATCGGGAATCGAGGCATCCTGTGCCGGCGGCGCCGTAATGACCGCTTCCCCATCGACGACAACGATCTGCTCGACCGCGAAGGGGCGGCCCGGGCCCTGCCGGTCAGCTTCCTGTTCGTCCTGTTTGAGCAGCCGGGCGACCTGCCAGGTACCGTCGGGGTCAGCACGAAGACTCAGCCGCGGCTTCGAAATCCGAAGCTCGTCGATGGAGATTCCTTGTGTCAGGAGCTGCCACCCGTTGTAGCGAAGCACGACATCCTGTAGCGAAATCACCGGCTGCGCATCCATCTCGATCGAGACGTTGTGCAGTTCGAGTCCGTAGAACAGGTTGCCGTCAAGTCGGCCGATGGAGAGCTGGCCGTTCAGGAACTGCGCCGACTGCGAGACGATGAGTCCACGCAGCCAGTTGCGGAACCAGGCGGTTTGAGACACCGCCACGGCGGCCACGCCCGCACCAAGCGCAAGAATCAGGGTGAGAAACAGTGCCCGGAGCAGGGCACGCACGAGCCGCATGCAGCAGCCCAATGCAATTCCGGCTCCGACTCGGTCGCGAACCCTGCACCGGCGGAGCTGCTGAACCCTGAACCCTAAAACGCCTGCCCGATGCTGAAGTGAATGCGCCAGCGCCGCGCTTCCGGCTGGCCGCGCACAATCAGACCGTCGATGCGATTGAGCTGCCGACCAACGTCGATGCGGATCGGCCCGACCGGAGTGGCATAGCGGAGTCCCATGCCCACGGACGTCTTCAGGTCGGTCGCGCTGAAGCCACCGTCGTCCATCCACACGTTGCCGGAGTCGATGAACAGCACGCCGCCGAGGTTCCCCTTCAGACGCGCGCGCACCTCGGAGCTGAGCGCCATCAGGCTATTGCCACCGATCGGCAGGCCGCTGGAGCTGAGCGGGCTCACCTCGAAGCGTCCCCAGCCACGCACGCTCGTGGCGCCGCCCAGAAAGTACTTCTTGGCGAAGGGCACCTGCGTCGGGTCGTCGTCTGCGGCGCGAATGGTGCCCACCTGCAGCCGGTTGGCGACGACGATGTAACGTCCGACGGGCACGAACAGGCGAGCGTCGCCAGACATCGCCGTGTAGTTGAACGACCCCGGCAGTACCGCTCCCGCGTTCTCGAGGTGGACGCCGAACTGATACCCGCGCCGCGCATCGAGCACGCTGTCGGTCGTCGAACGCTGCAGATCGAAACCGACCGTGCCCAGCGTGCCCGCCTGCTTGCCGGTGGTCGGGTCGAGACCGAGCGCCACAAGATCGTTGTACAGCAACGGATCATCGAGCACATTCTGGGCGATCGAACTTTCGTTTTGCTCGCTGGCAGTGAACACCGTCCACGAGAAGCGCGCGCTGGCGCGCCGCGTGAGCGACAGCCTGGCGCCGGTCACCACGGAGTTGTAGGCCGGCGTGTAGGTGTACCACCGCTGCCCTTCCCCGCCGAGCGACAGCTTCGGGTGAAAGAAGTACGGCTGATTGAGATCGAGCCGGACGCCGCGATCGCGCGACGACCAGCGCGCGCGACTGCCGAACGACCGCGCGCCGCCGAGGAAGTTCACATGCCGGTATTCGCCGTCAACCCTGCCGCGCTCCTCGGTGCCGTAGCCAATGCCGCCATTCACGCGCTGATGTCGCCCTTCGGCCACCGTGACGCGCATCGGTACGTCGGGGCGCTGATCTTCGGGATTGAGCGCCTCCACGTTGACGAACTGAAACAGTTCCATCGAATACAGGCGTCGCTGCGTATCCTGCATCACGCTGCGGCGGTAGAGATTGCCAGGCTTAATCGTCAGTTGACGCCGAATCACGTCGTCGCCCACGCTGTTGTTGCCGGCGATGGCGATCTCGCCGAATCGCGCGAGAACGCCTGGTTCGGCGGTGAACGTCACCGTCGCGTCCTTGCCACTGGCACCATCATCTTCGGTGGTGATCACGCGGGCGTAGGGATACCCGTGATCGCGGAGTTCGTTGACAGCCGCCTCGTGCGCCGTGACCACGGCCTGGCGGTCGCGCGGCTTCCCAAGGGGAAGAGGCAGACGCTTCTGAAGATCGGCGAGACGACCGGCTGGCAGCACCTCGAAGCCGACCAGGGTGACCGCCACCACCTGCACCGGAGCGCCTTCGTCGATGGTCAGCTTGACGTCGACCGCGTCCTGCTTGTCGTTGAGGTTGACGTCGAAGCTGACGACCCGGGCATCCGGAAACCCGCGATCGGCGTAAAACGCACGAATGCGTTGCAGGTCGGCGTCGAACCTGGAGCGATCGAAGTAATTGCGGGAGCGGCTCCACGGCAGCGAAAAGCCGACAATCGGAATCTTGGCGTTCTCCTTCGTCGCCAGCACGCTCTTGAGCACGCTGACGTCGATCGATTTCACGCCGCTGAATTCGAGGCTGTGGACGCGGACGGTGCCATCTTCATTGCAGGCAGCGGTCGCAAAGGCGCAGGCGAAGACGAGGAGGAAAAGAACGGGCCGGATTTGGCGCATGCCCCACCGCATTGAACCACACCCCGGCCCGTAGACGGCCTATCGCAGGTTGACGATGAGCGCCGCTCGACGATTCAGGCGGCGCGTCTCTTCGCGCGCGTTGTCGTACTTGGCGCGCTCTTCTCCATAACTGATGGTGCGAAGCCGATCGGCCGGCACACCACGGCTGACCAGATAGCTCTGGACCGCATTGGCGCGACGATCGCCGAGCGCGATGTTGTATTCCGCCGTGCCGATGTTGCAGGTGTGCCCTTCAATCTCGAGACGGAGATTCGGGTCCTGCCGCATGGTGGGCAC
>CADEEX010000105.1:0-5096 GCA_902826465.1 uncultured Acidobacteriota bacterium | reverse complement strand
AACGATCGAAGTCAAAATACACGTCTTCGAACGCATAGGTGCGAGGCTGTGCGGTGCCGGGCGTCCGTGCAGGATTGGAGCCTTCCTGCCCGCCGGCCGTGGCCGGAGGTGCCGCGGGTGTGGCTCCTGGTGCAGCGGGTGTGGCTCCCGGCGCAGCACGTGTGGCTCCTGGCGCACCGGCCGCGTCGCGATTCGCGGCGGCATCATTGGCTGGAGTCGCGGCTGCCGGGGGCGCGGTCGTTGCCGGTCTGGCTTCAGGCGCCGCAACCGGCGGAGCCGAGGGCGCCGCTGAGGCCGAGGGACTGTCCGACCGATCCGATCCCCCTGCCATCGCCGTTCCCCGCGGACGCGAACCTGGATGGAACCCGATGCGCACCTGCCAGTCGACGAAGTCGCCGAAGTTGCTCGCGTCGGTGTTGTACAGGTCGCGGTCGCGCCGCGGCATGTTCCAACTGAGACCGGCGCCGACGAAGATGCCGTTCGACGACTGCCAGGTGGCCGCCGCTGTCGCGCGCGTAATCTTCTCCGTCACCGACACCAGCGGCGCCAGACTCGAGTCGACACCGACGAGCGACGATCCGGTAATGGTGGCGGTGTCCGCGTTCGGCACCAGGCCGTTCAGTTCGAGCTGCGCTCTCAGCGGAGACCGCGACGGGAAACCGGCGCCGCCCCCCCACCGGAAGGCGCCACTCGGAATGTCGAAACCGTCAGGCTGTCCGCGCCATTCGTAGCCCGCGTAGCCTGACAGCTCGACGATCCGACTGAGTTCCGTGCTGGCAATGAAGTCGGCGAGGAAATCGGTTCGTCCGGTGGACACCCCCGCCTCGTCGTCGCCGGTTGGCGCCTTGAGCACACCGCGCACCGCGAGGGCGACCGGTTGGTCGCCTCGCGGCAGCAGCGAGACCTTGGCGCCGACGCTCAGGTCGCCGACCTTGTTGCCGCTCCACGTCGTTCGCATCTGCGGATAGCGATCGACGATGCCTCCGGTGGTCTGGTCTGAGGTGAAGATCGGACGAAGATCACGATCGATGCGAGTAATGAAGGTAAAAGAGCCGAACAGCTCCGCGCGATCCCCGAGGCCGTAGGCCACGGTGCCGGCAAAATCGCCGATGTTCGAGAATCCCTGGATGTAGTTGGTGCCGCGGCGGTAGCCGCTGCCCGACCACTGTCCGCTAGCGAGCACCTCCGCGGTGGGCACAAACCACAAGCCTGTGTCGCCGAGGAAGGTGGTGGTCGCCGGTTTGAGATCCGACGATGAATTCGTTCCCGTGGACGTCCCTGAAGAACTGGACTGGGCGCTGGCTCCGCTTGCCGCGGAAAGCACGAGCGCCCAGACTGCGACCGTCGATCGCACCGTCATTCGATCCCCCCATCAACCGTCCCGCTCGGAACGGCAATACCTTCTGGTGCTCTTGCACGCGTTCGACCTTCACTGCGTGTCCTGTTTTATTACTGCGCGTTGTCGGGCGACGACGGCGCTGGCATGTCGTCCTGGCCTGGCGTGGCCGGAAGGCGACCACGACCACCGCGACTCACCTGACCGCCCTTTCGGCCGGCAGAGCGGGCTTCATCGGCCGTCCATTCGTGAGCCGTGCCCTTTTCGTGTGCCGCACGTCCGCCTTTGCTGGCGATCTCGCGCTGCTTCTCGGGTGACATTGAGGCGAATCCACGACGCTCTTTGCGATTGACGTTTTCCACTGCACTACCCCCAGTCTCGAGAGGGACCCCGTTGTCCCTGTTCTCGTCTGTATCAAGAGTGGTGCCAGAACTCGTTTTTGGACGAGTCTGTAAGTGTGGAGGGGTAAGGACTTACGAGAGCGTCAGAAGAACGACGACATGCGGGGGTTGCAGCGGATCTTTACAGTCCCGCTATGGGAGGCGTAGCAATTACGTGATCGAATCTGACACCGGTCGGACAGCTAAGGAGCGTCCGTGCGCGCCCGGCCCCGGAAATAGTCGCAGCCGTCACAGTTCCGTATATCGAACCGGTAGCCCACGATGGGGAACAACATCGGGTGCCCGCAGTACAGCAGCTGTCCGTCTTCGATGGTGTGGATGCCGAGCGTGGCGGGAATGTCGGGAGTCCGTCGGCCGTACCAGCACGCGCGATGGCGTTCTTCGGGCTCGGACATGAGGGCGGACCCTGCTAGTGCGAGTGCGGGTGCGGCACGAAGTCTGGCGGCAGCGCCGAACCCTGGCCGAAGAAAAAGTCTTCCATCTGCTTGGCGACAAGTTCCTGGGCCTGTGGCTGCCACGGCATGAGGCGATACTCGTTGAGGATCATCTTCATGCGCTCTTCCCACTGCCGCCACGCTTCGGCGGATACGTTCTCGAAGACGCGCTGGCCGAGTTCGCCGGGCCACGTCGGCGCGTCGAGGCCGGGGAGTTCCTTCTGCAGCTTCACGCAGAACACGGTTCGTCCACTCATGGCGCAATTGTAGCACCCGCGCTCTGCTAGAGTGGGCGCAGCGGCCCGAATCCACTATGGCGAACAGTTCCCGCACGGCGCATCCGCCCGGCCTTTACGTCCTGTTCTTTACCGAGCTCTGGGAGCGTTACAGCTTCTATTCGATGTCCGCCATTCTCACGCTGTACATGGACGAAGCGCTCGGCTTCACCACGGCGCAGTCGGGACAGGTGTATGGGCTCTACACGGCCGGCGTCTACTTCTTCCCGCTCTTTGGCGGCCTCATCGCCGACCGATTGATCGGGTTCAGCCGCGCCATCATCCTCGGCGGCATCCTGATGATGTGCGGGCATCTGGTGCTCGGCGTCGAGCGGATGCCGTTCTTCTTCGCCGGCCTGGCGCTGCTGGCCATGGGCAGCGGTCTGCTCAAACCGAACATCTCGACGCTCGTCGGCAATCTCTATCGCGACCGCCCGGAGTTGCGCGACCAGGCGTTCAACATCTTCTACATGGGCATCAACATCGGCGGCTTCACCGCGCCGCTGGCCGTGTCGTGGTTCCGCGCCACCTACGGGTGGAGCGTGGCGTTCATGTCCGCGGCCGTGGCCATGGCGATTTCGCTGACGATCTTCGGCCTGTTCCAGCGCCACATCGCCGCCGCGGCCGTGCGGGTGCCGTCCACGTCCGTGGAAGCGACCACGCTCACCCCCGAGGAGACGA
This sequence comes from uncultured Acidobacteriota bacterium, assembly GCA_902826465.1. Taxonomy (GTDB): domain Bacteria; phylum Acidobacteriota; class Vicinamibacteria; order Vicinamibacterales; family CAVVIG01; genus CADEEX01. The sequence goes on along the minus strand of CADEEX010000105.1, from coordinate 1,969 downwards.
GGGAACGGGTCGTCACGCTGCTCAGCATCTTTGCGATTTCCGCCGTGTTCTGGCTGGCATGGTTTCAGGAGTTCTACACCTTCAGCTTCTGGGCCCGGGATCACACCGCCACGACGATTCCGCCGGAGCGCTTCTCGTCGGTCGAAGCCGCCGCCGTCATCCTGCTGTCGCCCGTGGCCGTGTGGCTCTGGGCCACACTGAGCGCCCGCAAGCGCGAGCCCAGCACCCCGGTCAAGATGCTGGCGGGCATCGTCTTTCTGGCGGTGGCCTTCTCGATGCTCAGTTACGCCGGCGTGATCGGTGGCGACACCGGACGCGTCTCCGTCGTCTGGCTGGTCGCCGCCAACATCCTGCTGGCGATCGGCGAGATCAGCCTGAGCCCCATGGGCATGTCGCTGGTGAATCGTCTCGCCCCGCCGCGGCTGCGCGGCATGATGATGGGCGGCTGGTTCGTCAGCCTCAGCATCGGCGGTTACCTGGCCGGCAAGATCGGCGGCTACTGGGACGAGACCGTGCCAAGCCGGCTGTTTGGCTTCATCGCGGTCCTGCTCATTGCCGCCGCGATTCCGCTCAGTTTCATGGTGCCGCGCATCAAGCGCACGATCAACCGCGCGGGGGCCTAACATTGCCAATGCCCCTAGAGGACTACAAGAAGAAGCGCGACCTCACCAAGTCGCCAGAACCGGCAGGCGACATCGCCGAACGGAAGGGGCGCGAACGCTACTTTTGCGTGCAGAAGCACCTGGCCTCGCACCTGCACTACGACCTCAGGCTGGAACACAACGGCGTGCTGTTGTCGTGGGCCGTGCCGAAGGGGCCGTCACTCGATCCGAAAACCAGGCGACTCGCCATGCACGTCGAAGATCACCCGGTCGCCTACGGCGATTTCGAGGGGGTGATTCCTGAGGGCTACGGCGCTGGCGTGGTGATGCTGTGGGACCAGGGGACGTGGACGCCTGAACAGCCGGACATCGACGCCGCGCTGAAGAAGGGCGACCTGAAGTTCACGCTGAACGGCTACAAGCTGAAAGGGTCGTGGGTCCTCGTGCGGACCAGTGGACGCTTCCCCGGCGCGCGCAGTGGCTCTGGCGACCGGTCGTGGCTGCTGATCAAGCACCGCGACGATTGGGCGGGCGATGTCGACATCACGACGTTTGCCCCGCTCAGCGTCAAGAGCGAGGGGAACTTCGAAGACATTCTTGCCGCCGACCATCCGGCCATCTGGGAAACGAACCGACCTGCCAAGGGTGGCGACACCGGCGCGATGTTCACCGAAATCATCGAGAAGGCGGCACGATTGAAAGCAGCGCGGCAGACCGCGGGCGCGCCGAAAAAGACCTCCACGAAGACAACGTCGAGAACGCCGGCCGTGAAGACGAGACAGACCGCAGCGAAGAGGACAAAAAAGGCGAGATGATGATGGCGCGTCAGTGATCGCCGAGCAGTCGGCGCGACAGGACGCTCCACACCGCGTAGGCCAGCCGCAACCGGTGGTGACGCGCGATCTCACCCTTCCAGAATTCCCCGCCCACCAGTTCGCAGTGCGCCGGCAGACTGCCAGGCGACAGCGGCTCCTTGTGCTCGAGCGCATAGCGCCCGAGGATGCGCGCGTTCGGCCACTTGGTATTGGCAATCACCACATCAACCGGTCGTTGAATCGCCGCCTCGATTCTGGCCACGGCGTCGGCAGCCGTGAACCCCGCCATGCCGCGCCCTTCAGTCAACAGATTGGTGACGAGAATCACCGGCCCGCGCATCTTGCTCAGGGCTTCGGCCACGCCGCGCACCAGGAAGATCGGCATCAGGCTTGTGTAGAAACTGCCGGGCCCGATGATCACCGCATCGAACTTCGCCACCGCTTCGTTCACCGCGGGGTGAATCACCGCCGACGGCTCGAGCCAGATGCGCCGGACAAACTGGCCCGACACCTGGCCTGCGTCCACTTCAACTTCCCCGCGCTTCCCCCACC
>CADEEX010000104.1 GCA_902826465.1 uncultured Acidobacteriota bacterium | reverse complement strand
CGAACAGCACCGATCTCGCGATTGAGCAGTTTGACGCCCAGCCCGCCGGTGTCGTGATGTCGGGCGCTGGCGAGGGGTGGCACGAGCAGGAATACGATCCGGCCACTGGTGCGCTCTGGCGCTGGACCAGCGACCGTGCCGAGCTGAAGGTGCGGGCGCAAGGCCGCGCCGTATCCTTGACGCTTCGTGGAGAGATCGAGGCGGCGGCGACGTCTCACGTGACGGTGCGCGTCGGCGACCGGACCATTGCCGAGTTCGACGTGGAACGCTCGTTTACACGGACCGTGATTGTGCCTGCCGATGCCATGGTGACGGCAGAAACGTCGGTCACCATTTCGACCAGCGCGTCGTCCGTGCCGGCCGAGTTGAATTCGCGCTCCGGCGACCGTCGTCGGCTGGGGCTCAAGCTCTACGAGTATCGCGTGTCAGCGGCTTCGTAGCGAGGCAGAGCAGGGAACTGCCGAACGGGTTGTCGATGACTCGCAGCCAGAGGCTTTCGATCGTCAGCGCGGCCGTGAGCGCCGCATTGACAGGCGCGGCCGGCACGCTGATTTCCTGGTCGGCGTGCTCTTCGTTCGACAGGCCTCGGGCCCGCTGCAGCGCCCGGCCCGCGGCGACCAGCGGATAGAGCACCGCATTGGTGTACGTGATGCGCCCAATCGTGAAGCCGCCCTGTTCGAGCGCCGCCTTCAATGAGGCGCGGCTGTATCGACGGACCTCCCGACTGAGTACCGAGTGATCGCCGCGGAGCGATTCCATCGCCGCGACATTGACGATTAACGAACCGCCCGGCCGCAAAACGCGGTACATTTCATGAATCGCAGCGCGCTCATCTGGCGTTTCGAGCGAATACAAGACGTCGAAAGACGTCACGACGTCGAAAACGCTGTCCGGAAACGGTACGGCCGTCACCGTCGCCCGGGCCAACCTGGTGCGGCCCTGTTCCCGGCCAATCTTGGGACCGATAGCGGTGAGGTCGAATCCAAAGGCGCGGCCGTAGCGGCCGAGAAGTTCGAGGTTGTTACCGGTGCCGCAGCCGCAGTCGAGGAGCCGAAGACCGGTACGCCCCTTCGCTGCCGTCTCGAGCAACGGGGTCACGAAGCGGCGAAAGCCGTTGAACCAGAAATGTCGGGCCTCGGCGAGTGCCGTGGCACGGAGCAGGTGCTCCATATATTTTGAATTGTAGCGTTTCGCGAATTGACACCTGAGCAATCGCGTTCTAAGCTGCGACTCTCTCCATAGAGGAGTGTGATGATGAATCGCGTCCGAATCTACACGTCGGTAGTGGCTTTGAGCATGGTGATGGCTCTCGTGGCCGGCTGTGCGAAGAAAGTTCCACCGCCGGCTCCGGCACCACCGCCACCACCACCGCCGGTCGTGGCACCGCCACCGCCACCGCCGCCACCACCCCCACCGCCGCCGCCGGCTCCGCGGCCGCCCGCGCCACTGACCGAAGATCAGATCTTCGCTCATAAGCCGTTGGACCAGCTGAACGCGGAAAAACCGCTCGCCGATGTGCTCTTTGAACTCGACGAAGCGGCGGTCACCGATGCGTCGCGGCCGCTACTGCAGCGAAATGCCGACTGGCTGAAACGCTGGACCAGCACCCAGGTCACGATCGAGGGGCACTGCGACTCCCGCGGCAGTTCGGAGTACAACCTCGCGCTTGGCACGCGGCGTTCGACGTCGGTGAAAGACTACCTGGTCAGCCTTGGTGTTCCGGCCGAACGCATAACGGTCATTACCAAGGGGAAGGAACAGCCGGTCTGCACGGACGAGAACGAAGCCTGCTGGCAACAGAATCGCCGCGGTCACTTCATCATTACGGCGAAGTAGATCGACGCTTCTGGGGAAGACGAGAGGGAGGGCTTCGGCCCTCCCTTTTTATTGCAGCGCCTTCGAAGGCGGAGTGCATTCGGCAGCGAGGCGCTGTGCCGCCGCCCGAGGGTCCGGTGCCGCGATAATCGGTCGTCCGACCACGATATGGCTGGCGCCTGCCGCTAGCGCACCCGCCGCGGAGGCCGTGCGGTTCTGATCGCCCTTGGCGTCGGTCGCACTGCGAATACCTGGCGTGACGATGGCAAAACGTTCGCCGCACAGCGCACGGATGGCTTCGATTTCGTGCGGTGACGCGACAACGCCGTCGAGTGCCGCCTGCTGAGCGAGCGCCGCCAATCGTTCGACCTGCCTGACCGCAGTCCCGTGGACGCCGACCTCACCGAGCATGTCTTCGTTCATGCTCGTCAGCACGGTGACGGCAATGACCAGCGGCGGTGCCATGTTCACCTTCGCCGATTCCTCGTCAGCCGCCGCGCGCGCGGCCTTCATCATGTCGAGACCGCCCGAGGCGTGAACGTTGACCATCCACACACCCAGCCGGGCCGCCGCCCCGACGGCGCCGGCCACCGTGTTGGGAATGTCGTGAAACTTGAGGTCGAGAAAGACTCGATCTCCGCGACCGACGAGTTCTTCCACGAAGCCGGGGCCGTGACTGGTAAAGAGGCGACTGCCGATCTTGAAGCCACCGACGATGCCGCGAAGGCGGTCGGCCAGTGCCCGTGCTTCCGCAGGCGTATCGACGTCGAGCGCGACGAGGAGTGGGTCCATCATTAGTGCGCCGCCGCGGCAACCTTGCCCTTGAGGTCGAGGGTGCCGACGAGGTCCGAGATCCGCGTCAGGTCATGACGGCGCATGTAGTCCTGGACGCCGTCGAGAAGCTTGCCCCAGACCAGCGGGTCGACGAAGTTGGCGGTGCCGACCTGCACAGCCGTGGCGCCCGCAATCATGAACTCGAGCACATCGCGTGCATCCATGATCCCGCCCATGCCGATGATCGGGATCTTCACGGCCTGGCGGCATTCGTGCACCATGCGGACCGCGATCGGCCGGATGGCAGGTCCGCTGAGCCCGCCGAGGCCGTTCGAGATCTTTGGTCGGCGCGTCTCGACATCGATCACCATGGCGAGGAACGTATTGACGAGCGACACGGCGTCGGCGCCGGCATCTTCCGCCGCGATGGCGAACGCGGCGACATCGGTGACGTTCGGCGTCAGCTTGGGGATGATCGGCAGCTTCGTGACCTTCCTGACCGCGCTCACGACATCGCGGGTGCCGATCAGGCTGCAGCCGAACTGAATGCCACCCTCCTTGATGTTGGGACACGAAATATTCAGTTCAATCGCATGCACGCCCTCGTGATCCGAGAGGATGCGCGACACTTCAGCGTACTCGTCGATGGTCGTGCCACAGACGTTGACGACCACAGTCACGTTGCGGGTCCGCAATTCCGGGAGCTTCTCGGTGACGAAGCGACGCACGCCAATGCCTTGCAGGCCAATCGCGTTCAGCATGCCGGCCGGAGTTTCAACAATGCGTGGCGCCGGATGCCCTTCGCGCTCACTCAGGAACAACCCCTTGACCGCGACGCCGCCGAGAGATGACAGGTCGAACAGGTCGGCGTATTCGACGCCGTAGCCAAAGCAGCCGCTGGCCGCGACCAGCGGATTCTTGAGTGTCAGCGAACCGATGCGAACGGACAGGTCCATGTCTACGGTCAATCCCAGAAGATACGGTCGGCATCCAGTACCGGTCCGGCCAGGCACGAGCGGACATGGTGGCGCTGACCCTGCGCGTCGCGCATCGGCACCACGCAGCTGTAACAGCCGCCCATGCCGCATCCCATCGTACGTTCAACCGACACCTGGCACGGCCGCTTGAACGTCGCGGCGACGTTGGCGGTGGCCGCCAGCATGCCTTCCGGGCCGCAGGCGTACAGCGTGACCGGCTGCTCTGGAGCCCGCGCCATCAGCGCCTGTTCCAGTGGCGCGATGACGCGTCCGCGTTCACCGCGGCTGCCATCTTCCGTGGCCAGTATCAGGCGGACACCGAGGTCGCGAAACCAGTCGACGTAGAAGAGCTCCTCGGCCCGTCGCGCGCCGTAGAACAATGTCGTCGTGACGCCACGCTTGACCAGCGCGCTGGCAAGCGTGGCGAACGGCGCGAGGCCGACACCGCCGGCCACCATCCACGCTTCCGACGGCGCATTGACCATCGTGAAGGCGGTGCCGAGTGGACCCAGGCACGAGACGCGATCGCCGAGGCGAGCGTCGTAGAGCAACGACGTCGACGGGCCGATGCGTTTGTTGAGCAGCGAGAAACCGATCACGGCGCCGCTCGTATCGTTGAGAATCTCGAAGACCGAGAACGGCCGCCGCAGCAGTGGGTCGTGCCCGGTCGCGGCCTTTACCATCACGAACTGACCAGGGATTGCCGCAGTGGCGATGGCCGGCGCCGCCAGCGCCAGCACGTTGTAATCGTCCGACAGCGGTGTATTGGAGATGACTGCCGCTGCGATGTCGGAGGGCATCGCGGCAGTATACTGCACGGCCGTGCGCTACCTGCGGATGCTGACCAACTCGTTCGCAGCCGGCGCCCTCGCCGCCGCGTACGTGATGGTGCTGGTGCTGCTGTTGAATCCGTCGTTACCGACGGCGCCGCGCGCACTCGTTCCCCTCGCCTGGTCGATCGGCACGTTCTACACAACGACCTGCGCCGGGATGGCCTATGTGATGCTGCTGTTACGGCAGGTGATGGGCCGCGAACTGTTCTCACCCGCATGGATCAGCGTCACCGTGCTGGCCTGGCTGAATAGCGTCACGGCGGCAGCCGGGGCCGTGGTGTTCTGGTTGAACATCCGGACGTTCTCACTGGTGCTCGAAGCGCGGATGATCACGGCCTTGACGCAGGGCGTGATCGTGTTAACGGCCGCGGCATTGCTGTTCCTGATCATCGCGCTACTGCAGCGCTACGGCGGACGCCGCGGTATCTGGGCCGCGTGGCTCTCGGCCGTTGCCCTTGCCTCAATCGTAGTGCCCCTTGCGATTCGCGGCCGTGGAACACCGGCGCCTCCGGCGATGCATCCGATTGCCGCGGCCCGCGATGTCGCCGCGACCGACGCATCGCGTGTCTCGGTGATCGCAATCGAAGGTGGATCGCTTGAGTTGATTGCTGCCGCTGCGGCGCAGGGCCGATTGCCGAACTTCGGCCGGCTGCTCGATGCCGGCGCGGTGATGCATCTGGCCACGCTCCACCCGACGTCTGCGGAAGCGGTGTGGGCGGCGATTGCGACCGGTAAACTGCCGCAGAAGAATGGCATTCGATCCGCAGCGGTGTATCGACGCGCGTCGCAACCCCAGAGCGCGCCCATTCAACTCCTGCCCGACTACTGCTTTGCATCGGCGCTTCTGCGCTACGGCGTGCTGCACGACGAACGCCAGACCGCGACCTCGCTGCAGGCGACGCCGTTGTGGACGGTGCTCAATCGCGCCGGCATCTCCGTTGGCCTCATCAACCTGCCGCTGACGCAGCCCGCTCCAGCGATCGACGGCTACGTGATCAGCGACGGCTACGTGCGCGCTGTGCACGCTGCTGCGCGTGAGCGACATGGATTGCTGGTCTCGCCGCCGGCGCTGGCTGCTGAGGTCGAGGCTGCGGTGCGATCCGTGACAGACGACGGCACGCTGGGCGCCGTTCTGGATAACGTTGCCGACCGCCACCGCGTCGCGGCGCGCGCGGATCGCACCTATCGGGTCATCCGCGATACGTTGAGTGCCTCTCATCCGACTCAGGTGTCGATGATGCGATTTGAGAGCGCCGACGCCGTCGGTCACTATTTCCTTCGCTACGCCATGCCGGCGGCGTTCGGCGATGTCAGCGTGGCCGAACGCCAGCGCTTTGGTGGCGTGCTCGAAGCGCACTATGCGTTGATCGACGATGCGATTGGTCAGGTCATGGCCACCCTGGATCGCGACGACTTGCTGCTGGTCATGGCTGGCTTCGGCATGGAGCCCCTCGGACCAGGCAAGCGAGTCCTCGAGCAACTGATCGGCGATCCCGAGGTGAGCGGCAGTCATGAGTCCGCTCCCGATGGCTTCCTGATGGCGTATGGTGGGCCGGTGGCGGGTTCCCGCGAGGTGCGCCGCGCCTCGATCGTCGACGTTACGCCAACGTTGCTCTACTTCCTGGGTTTGCCAGTGGGACGCGACATGGACGGCGTCGCCCGCGTCGATCTGTTTCTGTCGTCGTTCACAGGCGAGCACCCGATGACGTTTATCAGCACCTACGACCGGTAGGACATGGCTGACGGTGGATGGCTGATTGAGGAGCTCAGGCTGCAATCTGCGATCGACGATCAGCAATCGGCGTTGAGCAGTTTCCTGTATACTGCCTCAGCTCTTTAAGCGCGGTCCGAGAGGCTGCAAAGAGGTGTCATGTCTGCCACGAGTCAGTTCCCCCTGTTCGTCCCCCGATATCGGCCAGCTGTTCGAATTCGTCTCGCCTCGGACGCGGGTGTCCGCAGCAGCTACCGGAGGGTGTCATGCCGGTCGTGATGGACGCGAACCGGATCGGCCGTACCTTGACCCGCATCGCGCACGAGATTCTCGAGCGCAGCCGTGGCATCGACGACCTCGCCCTCGTCGGCATTCAGCGTCGCGGTGTTCCACTGGCCCGCCGTCTTGCGACGATGATCAACCAGATTCAGGAAGAAGACGGTACCGCCAGCAGCGCCGGCCCGCTGGCCACAGGCGCGCTGGACATCACGCTGTACCGCGATGATCTCCGTCGGCACGCGGCGAGTGCTCAGCCGGTGGTGGGTCGCACCGACATCCCGTTCTCGATCGACGACAAGCGGATTCTCCTCGTCGATGATGTGCTGTTTACCGGCCGGACCATTCGTGCGGCGCTCGATGCGCTGATCGAGTTCGGCCGTCCGAAGTCGATTCACCTCGCCGTCCTGGTTGATCGCGGTCACCGCGAACTCCCGATCAAGGCTGACTACGTCGGCAAGAACCTGCCGACGTCGCTGTCACAGAGCGTGCAGGTCCGGTTGGTCGAGACCGATGGCCGTGACGAAGTGGAGATCCAGGAATGAAGAAGGATCTGCTGTCCATCAGCGACCTGACCCGCGACGAGATCTACCGCATTCTCGAGACCGCTGATGCCATGCGCGAGATCGGCACGCGACCAATCAAGAAGGTGCCGACCCTGCGCGGCAAGACGGTCGTCAACCTGTTTTACGAACCGAGCACCAGGACGCGCACGTCGTTCGAGATCGCAGAAAAGCGACTGAGCGCGGACACGCTCAACATTGCAGTCTCGGCGTCGAGTGTGCAGAAGGGTGAGACGCTGGCCGATACCGCGATGAACATCGAGGCGATGTCGCCGGACATGATTGTCATCCGTCACGCGTCGTCCGGCGCCTGTCACCTGCTGTCGCGTATCTGCAAGTCGCGCATCATCAACGCCGGCGACGGCATGCACGAGCATCCGACACAGGCGCTGCTCGATGCCTACACGATTCGGCAGCACAAGCCGACCATTGAGGGGCTGAAAGTCGCCATCGTCGGCGATCTGCTGCACAGCCGCGTACTGCGCTCGAATGTGCTGCTCTTGACCAAGCTCGGCGCCGATGTCTGGGTCTGTGGGCCGCCGACGCTGGTGCCGCGTGGCATGCAGCAACTCGGGGTGACGGTGTCCACGTCGGTGGAGGCCGCGATCGACCGCGCCGATGTGATCATGATGCTGCGCATCCAGCAGGAGCGGATGCAGGGCGCCTACTTCCCGTCGTTGCGCGAGTATTTCAGTCTCTTCGGCATGACGTCGGCGCGCGTCGCTCTGGCAAAGCCAGACGTCATCATCATGCATCCAGGACCGATGAATCGCGGTGTCGAGATCGCCTCCGACGTCGCCGATGGTCCTCATTCGGTGATTCTCGAGCAGGTCGCCAACGGCGTCGCCGTGCGGATGGCGGTGCTCTACCTTCTGGCGGGCGGAGTTGAAGATGAAGTGGCTGCTTAAAGGTGGTCGAGTCGTCGATCCGGCGAATGGCCGCGACGGCGCGTTTGATGTTCTCATCGACGGCGAGACGATCGCCAGGGTTGGCAGGAATCTGCCGGTCGACACGGACACGCAGGTGGTCGAGCTTCCGGCGGGCATCGTCATCAGCCCCGGCCTGATCGACATGCACGTGCATTTGCGCGAACCAGGCCAGGAGCACAAAGAGACGGTGGCGACGGGCACGGCGGCGGCGGTGGTCGGTGGCTTCACGGCGGTTGCCTGCATGCCGAACACCTCGCCGGTGAACGACAACGCCGGAGTCACCGAGTACATCCTCAAGCAGGCCAGGGCCGCGAATCTGGCGCGCGTCTATCCGATCGGTGCGGTCTCGCGTGGCCAGAACGGGGAGCAACTCGCCGATATTGCGGAACTGCGAGCGGCGGGCTGCGTGGCTGTGACCGATGACGGTCGCCCCGTCGCGACGGCCCTGCTGATGCGCCGTGCGCTCGAATATACCCAGATGTTCAACATCCCGGTGATCGAGCACTGCGAAGAGCAGTCGCTCAAGGGCGACGGCGTCGCGCACGAAGGATTCCATGCGTCATCGCTGGGACTGCGTGGTATTCCCGGCGAGTGCGAGTCGATCATGGCGCAGCGCGACATTTCGCTCGCCGAACTGACGGGTGGCATCGTGCATATTGCGCACATGAGTGCGCGCCAGACGCTCGATGCGGTGCGCTACGGGAAGCACCGGCAGGTGAAGGTCACGTGCGAGGTGGCGCCGCATCATTTCATCCTGACCGACGAGCGCCTTGGCACGCCGACGCCGTACGACACCAACGCCAAGATGAATCCGCCGTTGCGTGAAACGGCAGATCGAGATGCCATGCTCAAGGGATTGGCGGATGGCAGCGTTGATGTGATCGCCACCGATCACGCCCCGCATCACTACGACGAAAAACACGTGGAGTTCGACCGGGCGCCGTTTGGGATCACCGGATTGGAGACCGCGGTGTCGCTGTGCTTCGACCGGTTGATTCACGCTGGTGTCATCTCGTTGCCCCGGCTCATCGAGCTGCTGTCGGTGAACCCGGCACGCATTATCGGGGTCAAGGGCGGCGCCCTCACTGAAGGCGCGCCCGCCGATCTCACGCTGCTCGCACCGGACCTCGCGGTGACCGTTCAGGCGGCCGCCATGGTCTCGAAGTCGAAGAACACGCCGTTCGATGGCTGGAAGCTGCGCGGTGGCGTGGCGGCGACGATTGTCGGTGGCAGGCCGGTCTATGTGAACGCTGCTGTCTCTGGTCTGGCGCTGCTGTCGGACCGTCCCGCAGCGCACTGAACAAGGCGGGGCATGGACAGGCGCGAAGAACTCCGGCAGAAGGCGCTCAGGGAACTGCAGCACTCGCAGGTCCTGATGCTCAATGGCCATTTCGACTACGGCAATGGCTACCACGGTCGAAGCTATCTCAACCCGCATCAACTGTTCCGGCAGCCGTCGACGATCTGGCGCGTCGCTCAGGATCTGCTCGACCTGGTACCGAACGACATCCTGCAGACGGTCGAAGTGGTCGCGGGCCCGTCGACGGGCGGTGCCCTGCTCGCGCACACCATCGCCGGGTTACTCGACAGCCGGCGCAGTTTGTCGCATTTGCCGTGTCTGTTCGCGCCGTTCCACGTCGATCCCGCTGGGGATCTCTCGCTTCGCGACTTCTACCGCAGCGAGGTGAAAGGCCGTCGTGTGCTGCTTGCCGACGACGTGCGCAACACCGGCGTGACAATGGCCCGCTGCGCCGCGCTGATTGCGAGTGCGGGTGGCGTGCTCGTGGCGACCGTCGAGATTTACGATCGGATGGAAGCGCTGAGCACGTTGTCCGTGCCGAATATCGCGTTAGCCGAGTACGAAGCGACCGAGAACTGCAAGGTCGCCGACTGCCTGCAGTGCAAGGCGGGAACGGCGATCACACGGTTCTGAAACAACGATGGGTCACCCGTGGGCTATTTCGGCACCGGCACGAGCGTCAGCTCGCCGATGGCGCCGTCGCTGATGTCGGCGGCATTCAGCCGCATTTTCCTCAACGTGACTGTTTGCCAGTCGACCAGGGCATCGTCGTAGAAGCGCGAGAGCACGTGACCGGACTGGCCGACCGCATCGAGGAAGCGGCTGTCGTTCGCCGCTGAAAGATCGATGATCTCGCGGTAGCCAGGGATGGACACCTGCTCGTAGAGGGCATCGGCCGCGACAGGCCCGACGTTGACGGTGCTCCAATCGCCGCCGTTTGGCATCGATCGGCTGAGCAGCCATCGGAGCGGCGCCACTGCGTCGAGCCCCTGATGGGGAAACATCGCCCGGTGGACGCCGTCCCAGCGCCACCTTGTCATGTCGGTTCCGAGCTTTGCCGTCAGGTCGCCGAGTCCGGCCTCGAGCGCCGTCGTCAACGCGATGTCACACGTCTCAGTCACGGGGGTCGAGACGTTGTTGCACCATGCCGGATGGTGTCCGTTGGCCAGCGCGGTGACGAAGCGGGTGATGTACGAGAACCGTCCGCGATAGCCGTCGATCGACGTGCCGAGCTCGTCGCCGACGATCGTGGACGCCAGGCGGAGAAACCAGGCCTGGAAGATGGCTTCAGCCGCACTATCCGCCGATGCCTCAAAGTTCCATCGCCTCAGCATGTCGACGGCCCGCCGAGTGTCTGCCCTGTCGCTCTTCACGTGCGGTAGCAGCAGAGGCACCATGGCCTGCGCGTGCAGCGAATGGGTGTCGGCCTGAAGGGCGCGAAAATCATCGGCTGTCAGGCGGGTCCGTCCCGTCAAACGATCGGTGATGCGCTGCGCACGATATGGGTCGGGATACTCGAGCGCGATCAGCCGTGGATAGCCCGATGGCATCGGTCGGTTGTTCGCGGTCACGATGAAGTGATCAGGAGGGTCGAAGGTCTGGGGCAAGTCGGCGAACGGGACCCAGCCTGTCCACTCGAATTCGCCTGACCAGCCTGGCACGGGCATCGAACCATCTCCGCTTGCGCGTACGGGAATGTGGCCTGGCGCGAAGTAGCCGATATGCCCGTTGACGTCGGCGTACACGAAGTTCTGAGACGGCGTGTTGTAAACGCGAAAGGCGTTGGTGAACTCGGTCCAGTTTCGCGCCTCGTTCATGCGCATGAACGCCGTGAGTGTCTGGTCCTCCTCGTCGAGTGCCGTCCATCGAAACGCCAGTGGCGCGAGCGGCACGGGCTTCTCCCTGGCATCCGATGCGGCGTTGTTGGCATTGATAGCGTCGGAGATCAGCGGGCCGTGGCGGGTGATGCGCACGGTCACTTCTACGGGTGCCGCGCCATTTACCTCAATGGTTTCACGACGAATCCGCATCGGTTCCATCGCTCCGCGGAACTCGGCGCTGGTGCCGGCAGCGTCGAGACGTTCCTGGTAGAGGTCCTCGACATCGGCGGCGACGTTGGTGGCCCCCCATGCGATGAAGGCGTTTCGCCCGAGCGCCACCGCGGGCGCGCCAGGTAGCGTGGCGCCCGTCAAGTCGAACTCGCCGGCCGAGACGTGGGCGAGATACCAGAGCGACGGGATCTTCGCTCCAAGGTGCGGATCATTGGCGAGCAGAGGCTTGCCGCTCGCTGTCATCGTGCCGTCGACCACCCAGTTGTTCGAACCGAGCGCCTCGAGACGTCCGCCATTGAGCAGAAACTCGGTCACTTCAGGTCGGCCGGCGGTGAGGCTTGCGGCAAGTGCCGGAAACCAGCCGGGTCCACGAGTGGCGGCGGCAGGTGAGGTCGGGGTGACAGCCGCCGTCTCCGGCGCGGATTTCACAATCGAGAGACCATCGACCGGATACGGCGGAAGCAGTTCCGCCATGCGCTCCGCCCCGACGGCGGCCGCGAGATCGTGACGCATCAATTCGAGCGAGTAGTTGGCGCTCAGAGCCCAGGCCATCATCTTGACCCAGACCAGCACGTCGGG